>NZ_JARJBC010000031.1:0-70231 GCF_029269905.1 Streptomyces silvisoli
GTGCGGCGGCGTGGGGTAGTGGTGGTCAGGGCGGGTATGCGGCCGGCAACGCTTATCTGGATGCTCTGGCTGGGTATCGCAGGGCGCAGGGTGGTAGGGCGACCTCGGTGGCGTGGGGTTCGTGGGATGAAGCGGGGATGCTGATCGACGTGGCCGGACAGCACCGTGAGCGTCTGGATGCGTTGGGTGTGGTGCCGATGCGGCCGGAGTTGGCGCTGGCCGCGTTGCAGCGTGTTTTGCATGATGACGAGACGACGATTGTCATCGCGGACATGGACTGGGCGCGGTTCGCGCCGATCTTCACCGCGGCCCGGGCGAGTGCTTTGCTGTCCGATCTGCCGGAGGTCGCCCAGGCGCTGCAGACCTCGGGAGGGGACCAGACGCTATCCGGCGGCCTGCGGCAGCAATTGGCCCAACTACCCCCTGCGGAACGCGAACAGGCCCTGCTTGCCCTGGTGCGGGAATCCGCCACCACCGTACTGGGACACGCCCCCAGCACACAGATCGATAGTGACCAGCCCTTCAAGGAACTCGGCTTCGACTCACTGACCGGCATCGAGCTACGCAACCTCCTCCAAGCCAAGACCGGAGCGAGCCTGCCCGCCAGCGTGGTGTTCGACTACCCGGATCCGGAGAGTCTTGCCAATGGCCTGGGGGCGATTTTGTTCCCGCCGACGGAACCTTCAAACCGCAGTGTCGGTATGATCTCGACGTCGCATCACGACTTGTTCGGCGAGTTGTACCTTCGGGCCATGGAGAACGGTCAGTTGGCGCATGCGCAAGAGCTCATGCTCAGTGGCGCACAGCTGCGTGCGAAATTCCATGATCCTGCCGAATTGGACGCCGCGCCTTCTGTTGTTCCGATCGGTTCGGCGCAGCACGGCCCGCACATGATCTGTGTGTGCCCGACGGTCATGACAACCGGACCGCAGGTTTACACACGTCTTGCGGAACAGTTCGCGGACGGCTGGACGGTGTCAGCCTTGGTTCCGCCCGGATTCGACGGCGGCGAAGCCCTGCCTGCGACTCGTGAGGCTTTGGTGCGCAGCTTGGCAGATTCGGTCGAAGAATACGTCGGGGATTCAGAGCTCTCGCTCGTCGGTCATTCCTCGGGTGGTGTGGTGGCGTATGAAGTCGCCAAGGAGCTTCAGGCGCGAGGTTTGGATCCCACTGCGGTGGTGTTGATAGATTCATACAGCTTCGACGGTGATGGCGGCCGGCCTGAAGAAATGTTCCGGAACGCGCTGAACGCAAGGATGATCGAGTACCTGCGCTGGGCGAGTGGCGACAAGCTGTCCGAGCGGATCACGGCCCAGGTGTGGAGTCTGGAGTTGCTCAGGGGTTGGCGGCCGGAAGGACTTTCCGCGCCGACACTGTACGTTCGCCCGATCCAGCCTCTTGTGGAAGAGGAGAAGCCCGAATGGCGAGGTGATGTCATATCGATGATGACCTCAGTCGCTGATGTACCCGGCGATCACTTCACCATCTTGGAAGGTGAGCATGTGGGTTCGACCGCTCGGGTCGTCGACCACTGGTTGAGGAACTTGCGATGACGACGCTGGTGCGCGCTGCCAGTTAGCGGTCGGCACCAGCGTCCAACAGAGAGGTGACAGTACCCTGTCCTGGGTGCGCTGTTGCCGCGCCCACTGCCCAACCAACGGCGATCCTGATGCGCAAGCCGGATCGCCTGATGCGCAAGCCGGATCGATGGCGCTTGCCCACACCCGTGGCGCGTTCGTGACCCGAAGACGAGGCGTTTCTCCTGCCGTACGCCGCGCGTACTACTCAAACGAGGGATGGGGTCGCTGGCCCCGCGCGGGACAATGAGCGGCGTACGAACTGACGGCCTAGGGTACAGGTTGGTGATCGGGACAGTCGTGTGCAGTCGGACCATGAACCCCACCGCCCCGCAGGCCATCGTGCGCTTCGGCCGCAGCGCCGGGAGAGCTGTGCCAGGCCCAGCGGGGTGCGGCCACTACGTGCCGCACACTTGGCCGGTCTCAACGCACAGCCGGTCGAAGATCCCTTGACGCTTCGTCAAATAGAAGTCGAGGGGGCACCTCGACCGTGACCCTGGCGGCTGGCGGTGAGTGCATGCGGATGGCAGCCGAGACGCCCGTGAGCGCCCGCCTGAGTACGGACCGCCAATGTTGTGCAGGCTTATGGCGTGAGGCCGCTGGTGCGGCTGGTGTCGATGCGTGGCCGACGCAGTGTGCCGGAGGCAGAGTTGGGCGGCCGGAGCCAGCGCGCGATGTGTGACGCCAGAGGTGGCCCGAGTGGGAGAGTTGCGTGCATCGGATGTGGAGGCGAAATGCGCGGCGCTGCGGACCACCTGGTATCGACTGACAAAAGTCGCTGAGTCGGCGTTGCGACAACTCGGGCGGGCGACCCTGAAGGCAGTGGTATGCGGTTGATCGTCGCCATCACGGGGACTACCGGTACAGCGTTGGGAGTCCGCCTGCTTCAGCGGTTGCGCGAGATCGGCTCGATCGAGACGCATCTCATCCTGAGTCGGTGGCCGAGAGCCACCCTGGAACCGGAGATTCCGTATTCCGTTGGTCAGGTTCGCGAGCTCGCCGATGTGACCTACGGTCCGGCGGACCAAGCCGCCCCGATCTTGAGCGGCATCTTGAGCGGCTCCTTCCTTGCGGATGGGATGATCGTGATCCCGTGCAGCAACGAAGCCCTCGCAGTGGTCCGCGCCGGATATGCGAGTGATCTGGTCACGAGAGCGACTGATGTCGTGATCAAGGAGCGGCGGCGCCTTGTCCTGGTGACGAGGGAGACGCCGCTTTCGGCGATTCATCTGGAGAACACGCTCGAACTCGCCCGGCTCTGGGTCACGACCATGCCGCCGACTCCTGCGCATTACACACGGCCGCAAGACATCGACGACGTCGTGGACAACTTCGTCGGCCGTGTTCTCGACCAGTTCGGGCCCGAAGTCGGGCCCGACTCCGCCGAGGTCCCCCGCTGGGCCGGGCTACCGACCAAGAGTCCGTTGAGCCCCGGCTAGCGTCGGCCACGCCGCCGACGACCGGTCCGTCCATCCTGAAGGGAACAGCTGAATGAAGCGACTCAAGGACCTTCGTGAGTATCTGGACGAGCTGAAGGCGCATGACGATGTGCGCCACATCGACGACCAGGTCGACCCTCATCTGGAGGCCGGTGCCGCGGCCCGCTACTCCTACGAGAACCGCGGACCAGCCCTGCTCCTGAATCACCTGACCGGACATGACCGGTTCTGCCGCATCCTGGCCGCGCCGGCGGGGCTCAGTTCCATCCCCGAATACCCTCTTGCCCGTATCGCGCTGTCCCTCGGGCTCGACGTCGCCGCGACGGCCCGCGAAATCATCGACGCTCTCGCGGCTTCGCGCACGCGGGAGCCGATCCCACCAGTCGTTGTCGACCATGCGCCGTGTCAGGACAACGTGTTGCTCGGTGAGGAAGCCGACCTCGATCGGTTCCCGGCGCCGATGCTTCACGACGGCGACGGGGGGCCCTACATCAACACCTGGGGGACGATCATCGTCTCGACTCCTGACGGGTCGTTCACCAACTGGGCGATCGCCCGCGTGATGAAGATCGATGGCCGACGAATGACCGGCACCTTCATTCCCACCCAGCACCTCGGGCAGATCCGGAAGCAGTGGTCCGACCTCGGCCGCCCTATGCCCTTCGCTATTGTGCAAGGAACCGAACCCGGCATTCCGTTCATTGCGAGCATGCCGCTCCCCGATGGGGTCGAGGAAGCGGCATTCCTCGGAACGCACTTCGGTGAGCCCATGGAGCTGGTCAAGTGCACCACCCTGGACCTGCTGGTCCCCGCGAGCGCGGAGATCGTCATCGAAGGACACGTCATGCCGGGGCGCACCGCGGTCGAGGGGCCGATGGGCGAGTACGCCGGCTACCAGCCACGGCACACCAGCATGCAACCGGAATACGTGGTGGAGGCGATCACCTACCGGGACGAACCCATCTGGCCTATCTCCGTTGCAGGTGAGCCGGCCGACGAGACACACACCGCGTGGGGCCTGGTCACGGCCGCGGAGGCCCTCGCTCAGCTGCGGGCGGCGAATCTGCCGGTTTCCACCGCGTGGATGCCCTTCGAATCCGCTTCCCACTGGCTCGTTATCACCCTCCCTGAGGATTGGCGGGAGCAGTTGCCCGGCGTCGGCACAGACGAGATGTGCTTGCGCATCTCACAAGTCCTGTCCAATACCCGCATCGAGGCCATATTCACGCGGATCTTCGTCCTCGACGACGACATCGACCCGTCCAACCCCACAGAGCTGGCCTGGGCAATAGCGACCCGGGTGAGCCCCGCGCGCGGACGCATCATCCGACACGGCATGATCAACCCGCTCGCGGGATGCTATTCCGACCAGGAACGCCGCCTCGGCTACGGTCCCAAGGCCGTCCTGAACGGCCTCCAAGCACCGTCCGGAGAGCGCAACACACGCAGCTCCTTCCGCCACAGCTACCCAGAAGCGGTGCAACAGCGAGTGATTGAGCTTCTTGCCCAGTAGGCGCGGCCTGCCTCCCGTGGTGATCGAGGAAGCACTTCCAGGAGCGGACACAGGCAAGGAGCGGCGGGACGTCTGAGGGGGGAGGGTGCCTTCGAAGTTGAGCGGTGCGTCCCGTTGGGCGAGCCAGTTACCCGTCGCAGTGAGTGACTGACGTGGCGGGCATCGGCCCTGTATGCGGAGCGCCCGTGGGCACATGTGATCATTTCGGTGCTCTACGCAGAGGCGAGGAGGCTGCGCAGGTTCTCCTTGGCGATCCACCCGGTCAGCAGCGTCTGGCTGATCCTGCCCTCACCCACCAGCGCGTTCCACATCGTCGCGAACTGCTTTGAACGGCACGTAACTCGGCGCTAGTCGTGTCTGCGCTGTGAGGCGCTGCTGGTCCTTGGTTGGTATACAAAAGCTGGCCGGTAGGCCACGAGGAAAGCCTGCGGTGTACTCGTGGCGATGCCGTACGCAGTCGGGCTTGTCCCTGTCCAACTTCGTGCACGACCCGGCAACGTCCTGGTGGCGTGCGACCTGGTCGCGGGTAACGAGGGAGCCCGGTCGACTACTTCTGCGCCCCGGGCTGTCGCTGGGTACTGGATGCAGGCATCGAGGCGTGCTTCGGCTCGATCGACCACGTGGCCCTGACGGAACCGGGTGCGTCACCTGGTGAAGGAAAAGGGCGTCTTGTCGCTAGTCAAAGCCTTCCTCAAGGCCGGGGTGCTCACGGAACTTGGTGATAGCAAGGAGGCGCTGACCTGCACCAAGCAAGGCGGCATTGTCAGCCTCCAACACAATAGAGAACTGCTGCTTCGAAGTGGCGTCGCGTCACCGGTGGTTGGGGAAGCTACCTTGCGCTGCGAGTAGGCTTGGCCATGAGGGGTAGTACTTTCGTGGCATGCCGCGTGGTGACCGTGTCTGGCGGCGGCGGTGTCTGACCGGCGTCGAACCAATGGCCAGCTTGCGCAACCCGGCGATCGGCGTCCACCGCCAGGACGGCCGCAGCATCAGCCCTCCGCCCCGCCGTCCGCGACTACCAACGACCCTTTTCAGCCCTCGGCTTATCTGATGAACCCGGACAGGACGCCATCATGCAAAGACCGTGCGTACGGGCTGGACATGCCGCAAGTCGTGTGTCTCGCACGACTCACCTCAGATAACTCATGCCAACAGAGGGTGGGCGCGAAACATTGGGTTAACCAATGTTGGTCCCGCAGCAGGATTAAAAGCGCACATTAGGGGGCAAGTCGGAAAAATCGGATGGTCGGGAACCGAGACCGGCTTAGGCGCGATAATGAGTCCAGAAGGGGGGCGCAGGGGCGGAGGAACCTGCTTCGGAAGTTGCCAGGTGGTCCAAGAGACCACATGCGCACACGTGCGCGCACTATCCCGGAAGACGTCGACGAAAGGTAAGTGGGCATCATGTGTGATTGCCGGTGCCGGGTGCACACCCAGCTTCTCCACAGCCTGTCTGACGATTTCGTGACCGCTCTCGTGGCGGGTGATGTCCGTGATTGCTCGCTTGCGCTCTCGGTATCCGCTTGGCTCGGCGGTGAAGTAAAGCGAGGGATTGAGTTAGCGTCGTATGCCGCAGACTCCGCACACGGGAATTGTGACGGAGGTTGCGCGAGGCTCGCGAAGATATGGCATGCCCAGCTCTTGACTCGTATACGCGATTTGAAGGCGGGGGCACGCGTCCTGGACGGTATGGGTGTACCGGCCGACGTTCCTGATGGTGACGGGGTTTCAGCCGCTTTGATGGTTTGCCGAGCTGAGCTCGCTCTCGCGTCGGGCGACGTTGGCGGCGCGGTCGCCAAGGCGGGCGTCGGAGTCGGGTTGGCAGAGCAGGCCGGTGTCCATGTCCTGTTGCCGAACCTGCATGTCATCCTGGCTGTGGGTGCTGTGCGACAGTCCGACATGACCGCGGGCCTGGAGTATGCGCGCCTGTTGGGCGACGACGCTCTTATCGGCCGCACGGTTTACGTACGTGGTCAATGCGCGTGGGCCACAGCCCAGGCGTTTGAGGCCGATAACGGCGCGGCAAGTATTTCCCATCTCGTGGAGCGCCTGATTATCGATGATCGGCTCAATCGGGAACTCCTCGTCGCTCAGCCTTCTGCCGCGGCGTGGCTTGTTCGGGTCGCGCGAGGTATGGGGGAGGAAGGGCTCGCGCTGAAATGCGTGGAGCGAGCTGACATGCTCGCAAGGGGGTCTTGGGGCTTTCGTACGCTCCATGCGGCAGCGTTGCACGCGGAAGGGCTGTTCGAGAATAATCCCGACAAACTGCGAGCCGCCAGCGACCTTCATCTGGATCGCTGGGCGGCAGCCTCCGCCAGCGAGGATCAGGCCAAGGTATGGTCCGCGCAGCGCATGGGCCGCGATCGCGCTGTCGAGCAGTTGAAGAACGCGGCCGCCGCCTATGAGGAGGTCGGCGCGGCTCGCGACCTCGCTCGAGTTGCAAGTAAACTCAGGGATCTCGGTGTGCGTTCCGGGCGAGTAATGCGACCGATGCGGCGCAACGGCCACACGATAGGGTTTCTGACGGATACGGAGTTCGCGGTGGCCAACTTGGTGAGTCAGGGATTGACGAACGTCCAAGTAGGCCGCCAGCTCTATATATCCACTCACACCGTCGCATTCCATCTGAAGAAGATCTTCCGGAAGTTGGAGGTTTCTTCGCGAGTGGAACTGGCCTGTGCGTGGGTGAATCTCACATCGGACCAACTGGCACTGCCCGGAATATCGAAACAGCGCACAATGGCGCTTACAGCCTCGACCTGACGGTCACGCAGTTTTCGCGGGCACGCACGTGCTCGCCTTGGTGACCTGTGTCGGTTTGTCAGTGATGCTTGAGCGTTGATGTGTCAGCGGCCTGGAGTGGCGTTGGCCGTGGCCGGGATGACGACGGTCGGGGTCAGGCACCGCAGGCCCGGCGCTGGTGAGGGGCGGTGGTCAGTGCCGCCGTGTGGAGGGATCGGCGAGGGGCCGTTCCAGCGCGGCGTGACGATCGGCGAGGTCAGCGAGCAGTTCGGCGTCGACGGCAAGATCGTACGTCGCTGTGCGCGGGCCGCCGCCGCCCAGGCGCTGATGCGGGAGCGGCCGGCCCGCACCAGCGAAACAACCCCTCACAGGCCCTACCTCGTCCGCCGGTGGTCCGAGGAATGCGACAACGCGTAAACCCTTGGCGGGATGAGATCGGCGCTTGGGGCTCCCAGGGCAGCGGCAGGAGCGCCCGCCGTTGCCTCCGCCTTAACTCCCTTGTCCAGCAGGGCGGTTCACGACAGGCGCCGTGCGACTTCCGCTGTCGCCGACGTGGTCCGATGGGTCATCGGCCGCCCGGAGAAGCAGAGCGACCAGGCCCGGCAGGGCCTGTGAAGGACGTGTGCGCCCGCTGCCCGAACGTCGCCGACGCCACCCGCCTGGTGCGCGGCTTCGCGACCATCCCGCGCCGCAGCGACGGTCACCGCCTGGGCGACTGGCCCGCCGAGGCGAACGAGTGAGGGATCACGGGAATCCGCACTTCGCCAACCCGCGACTTCCCCCCGAGGTGCGGTCTGACTTGCTCAAAACTGCGCACCGGCACCGCCATGGCCCGGAACGACATCGTCGGCAACGCACCGCGCGGGCTGCGCCGTCGAATTCTCGCGACGGCGCAGCGAACCACGGGATCAGTCGCGGTGAGGCAAACCGGCCCAGAACCGTGTCATCGCCTCGACCGCGGGGCGCGGATCCATCTCCGGCCACCAGTGCACCACCCCCTCAAGGAGGGCGACTTCCGCGCCAGCCCGTTGCGCCGACCACTGATGCATGGCCAGTGTCCCATTGGGATCGGCAGTGGGAACGAGGGCAAGCCCAGGCCGCTGACGAGCCCGCGCGAGACCTTTTCCGGCCTCGGCCATCACCGGTTGGGCGGCCGAGCGCAGCAGGGACAGCACAGCCCGGCCGAGTTCCTCGTCAAAGCCAGCGGCGAGGCGCTCGGCGACGGCTCCGCTGATGCCCATGCCGTTCACGACAGCCGTCCTCTGTTCGAAGGTACCGCCAAAGAGCTTCGCCACCGAGGCCTCACCGGCCCCCTCCTGCTGCCAGCCCTGCGCCAACGGGTGCCAGACGTAGTCCGGGGCGAACAACTGCATCGTGTCCGAGACCCAGCTGCGGATCAGGTCGGGACGATGCATGGCCACCTGCACCACGTGTGCGCCGCCCCAGTCATGGCCCACGAGGTCAACTGGGCGTGCGAACGCCTCCAACCGTGACACCAGCCATTCGCGATAGCCAACTACGGTGGCCTCGAAGCCACTGGGCAGGGGCACGCCGAACCCCGGTGGGGACAGTGTGAACACATCGTCACGGTCCAGCAGCTTGAGTACCGGCCCCCACACCGCGGCGTTCTCCGGGTTGCCGTGAACGAGGACGAGCGGCGGCCGCGCCGCGCTGTCTCTGCCCTCAATGTCGTTTGCCATGTCGTCCCTTCGATCTGTCACATCGGTTGGGTCCCCGGCCTTGCTCTGCCAGGTCCTCGGCGAGACAGCGGCCACGTCTGTGCGGCTCAGTAGCCGCCGCGTGAGCCCGCGTGGTGGGCGGCGAAGCGGGTCAACCGAGCCGACGCCGTTCCATGAGGTAGCCAAGCGCCACGAGGGCAAGCGAGGGTACAGCGAACTTGGCCTGTGGGAACCTGGCGGTGCCGGGCGGGTCCACGGCCTTGGACCCGGGATAGAACAGCGCGGAGATGTTGGTGACCCAGTACAACGCCGCACAGATGGCGGCGGCATCGAGTGCCTCGTGTGTGTCGCGGGGACCTTTCCAGAGGTGCCACAGGCTCGCGCCGCCGAGCGCGGCGCCCATGCTCATCGTCTGCGCGTTGTGGAACTTGGCATGTGGCGGCCACACGGGGTTGTAGATGTGGGTCTCGTTCCAGTCGAACTTGTATGGGCCTATGGCTGATTCGACCGCCACGAGTGAGATCAGGACCTTCCCGATCCCCAACCGGCCCTGGATCCTGGGCATGACGCTTCTCCCTCACTGCCGGGGGCGCGCCTTGGGCCGTCCCACCGGGTAGTAGTCCGATGCGTCCGCCGTAGCCTGCCTGCTGCGAACGCGTAACCGACGTTACGTCGGCTCGCGCTTGGGTTTCCTAGGTGAAACCGTCGACGCTCAGGTGCGGCACGGCCGCGTCCGGCCGTACCTGGGAACGAGTCATGACGGTCGCGGGCGGCCAGAGTCGTCGTACTGCCGCTGAGCCCTCCGCACGAGCGGCATGTTGTCGTCGGACCACTCGACCATCAACCGGAATATGGGGCTGAGGGACAGACCAAGGTCAGTGATCTCGTAGTCGACGCGGGGCGGGACCTGCGGGTGGTGGGTCCGGATGAGCAGGCCGTCGCGTTCCAACTGGCGAAGGCGCTCGGTGAGTGTTTTCGCGGTGATGGTGCCGAGACGCTCGCGTAGTTCGTTGAACCGCATCGGTCCCTGGTGCTGGAGCAGCCAAAGGATCGGTGTCGTCCAGCGGCTGAACACGACGTCGACGAGGGGCGACACCGGGCACGGGTCATACGGTTGCTGACGGATGGTCCCGGTGGCTGTTGCGGCGCGGGCTGATGTCATCTCACCGATTCTTTCTGAATGCCCATTCGTGGAGTTTGGGGCAATTGTGGTGCGGCCGTGTCCTCGGGTGCGAGGACGGTCAGCAGGAGAGGCGCAGCGTTCGCGCGAGCGCACGCAGGACGGCACCACTCGGGTGCGTGCGGCCCTGCTCGGGACATTTGACGTAGTCCGGTGAGACGCTGACGAGCCAGGCGACCTCCTCGCGACGCCGATCCCGGCGTCCTGCGAGAATCGCGCCCGAAGTTCAAGTCCACGTCTGCGTGTTGGGCGCGAGCGCGCCAGGAGCGTTGCAGCGTCGCCAGATTCGGTGTGTCGCCCATCACCCCATTGTCGACCCTCGGCCCTCTCCGTGGGGGTCCCGGCCCGGGCCACTCTCCCCGATCGGGCGGGTGTCAGCGTGAGCTGCGGCCGAAATGCGAGCGAGAGGGAGCAGCGCCGACAACCGGATGCAGGTAACCCCGGGGACCGCGCAAACCGAGACCTGGTCAAGCCCGCGCGCTCGGCTGGCGTCCATCTCCTCAGACGCCGCATTCTCCTCGCCAGCTGGCCCATTTCACGGAAGGTGCCGATATCACCAGGACCGTTGGCGCGGTACGTGTTCTCTCTGCGGATCGCAGCGGTGCTTCAGTGGCCGAGGGCTTCGCGCAGCTCTTGCTTGTTCATCGTCGAGCGTCCTTCGATGTGCTTCTTCTTCGCCTCTTCGTAGAGCTGGTCCTTGGTCGGCCCCTGGGCCCCGCGATGGGAACGCTCGCCGCCGCGCTGGGAGGCGGATTTCGGATCTTGCGTGGAGGTCCTGCTGGCCGATTCCGTCTCTCCTGAGCGCGCCCGCTCCTTGTTGACGGTGCGCGCGGCGATCTCCTTCGCCCGCCCCTGGGAGGCGCCGCGCTTCTCGGCGCTCTCCTTGATGTGCTCGTACTGCCGCTCCCGCTTACGGCTGGATCCTGCTGGCATCACGCTTCTCCTCCTCGTTGCAGGCTTCGTGCTCTTGGTGTCGCTCCGCCTACCCGCGACGGGCCCTGATACGACCGCCGGGTCGCTTCTCCCACTCCACGCCTTCCGGGAACCACGCGCTACCCGGGTGCAGACGCCACCGGCTCGCCTTGTTACTTGCCGTGTTACTTGCCGCGCCCGGTGAAGAAGTCCCGGACGCGGTCCACCAGCCCGATACCAGGGGCTAGGAGCTTGTTGGCCGGCGGGGTGCTGGGGGAACCAGGATGAGGGCGCGTCGGGGCGGTCTTCTTCGCGGTGCGGATCTTCTCGCCGAGCAGTTCCAGGACGTAGGGGTGGCAGCTCGCTCGCAGTTTGACGAAGAGGTTGCCCTCCTCGTCCTGAACGTGGGCGGTCACCTCGGTCCTTAGCCTGACGAGGAGATGGGCGAAGTCGGGGTCGTCGGCGGCGCGTCCCTCAAGGTCCTTGAGAAGCCCCTCCACACGTTTGTGGTCGGCGATCTCCTTGTCGGCCAGAGCATCGCCATCGGCCACGTGCTCACGCACCGCGGGGTAGAGGTGCTGCTCCTCAGCGACCGCATGCCGTACCAGCTCGGTGGTGAGATGATCGACGAGGTGCTTACGCTCCGAACCTTCCGGAGCGATCCGCTCGATCTGCTGAAAGAGATCTTCCACCTCACGGTGGTCAGCTGTCAGCTCCGCGATGACATCGGCGCCGTGTCCCATTCCGCATACCGCCTTTCCAAGAGCAGGCGCAGCCGGGGTACTCCGCGGGACGCGTTTCCCCTTTCAGGGCACGCTAACTCTCCTTGCCGGGGATTGCCGCTGGATGGCTTTGATCTCCGCGGGCGGGGGTCCCCGGCCCGGTTCGCTGACTGTCAGTCCGGCGGTTCCTGGGGGGCGGCCTCGTCTCCCGCGGTGCCGTCTCCGTCCCCGTCAGTCGGCCCGGAGCCTGCCTCGTCCGTGTCCGGGTATGTGCCCGACTCCTGCACGTCGGAGGCGGGCGTGTCCTCGTCGTCCGGCGCCTCCTGCGGCGGTGGCAGATCGCGCGGCACAGGGCCGGAGTCCGGCTCCGGTGTCCCGTTGTTGTCCATGTCCTTCCTCCTTTGGTCCCTTACCGTTCCGATGAGGGGACAACTCATTTGGCCAGAGGCTCATCGAGTGCGGCGTGCACCAGTCCCGTCCGCGAGCTGAGTCGTCGCGCCGCAGGACGAGACCGGCCAGCCACTCGGGCGAGGCGGGCAGGGCGATCCGCTCGGCACCGGCCGGGGCCTTGTGCCCGCGGATTCCTGCCGGTCGGCATGCACTTCCGGCGGGGAGACGACCACGGCCGTCGGCCCGATTCCCGGCACGTCCCGGGGCGCTCCGCTCCGTCTGCCATGCGTTTCCCCTGCCCGGATCTGCCGTGGCAATGCGACAGTTTGTCCGGTTCGGCCCCGGGCAGGCGCCGACCATGGCTGGTAGCAGCGGTAAGGACGAGCAGGGTGGGAAATCCCGCAGCGGCCGCTCGGCGGACTCGTTGCGGAAGTACCACGGCAAGCGCACGGCCGAACGCACGCCCGAGCCGATGGGTGGCGCCTCGCCGAAGGGCGGCAAGTGGCGGTTCGTCGTCCAGAAGCACGCGGCGACCGCGCTGCACTACGACTTCCGGCTGGAGGCGGGCGGCGTGCTGAAGTCGTGGGCCGTGCCCAAGGGGCCGTCCACCAACCCCAAGGACAAGCGCCTGGCGATGCGTACCGAGGATCATCCCGTCGACTATCTGGGGTTCGAGGGCGTCATCCCACGCGGCGAGTACGGCGCGGGCAAGGTCATCGTCTGGGACACCGGAACCTATCGCAACCTCACCGAGCGCGACGGCAAGAAGGTTCCCGTCTCCAAGGGCGTCGACGAAGGCCACATCAAGGTGTGGTTGGAAGGCGAGAAACTCCATGGCGGCTACGCGCTGACCCGCACCGGACGGGACGGCGACCGCGAGCGCTGGATCATGATCAAACTCTCCGACGAGGGAGCGGACGCCCGCCGCAACCCGGTCAGCACCGAACCGGCCTCGGTGCGCAGTGGCCGCACCCTCGACGAACTCGATGACAGCTGACCCAGGTCGAGTGTCACCAGGTCGATGAGGGAGACCGGGGCCAAGCAGTCGGTTGGCGATGCCCCACGCCGAACGGATTCCGTCCCCGGCGGAGAGCCTGCCAGCACTGGTGCCGCACGTCAGGGCCGCCGCCCCGCGAGTCGATGAGGTCCGGACTGTCCAGGGCTGCCCCATCCGGGTCGGCATCGGCGAGGCGCTGGAGCCCCTTCGACATTTCGTGGCGACTTCGCGAACCCTCCCGCCTTTGTTGCCTTCGCTTGCGGAGGTGCGTTGTGGCCGCGACCACTTCTGGCCCGGGCTTCGGCATGGCGTGGCGAGACCCCCGTCATGCGACCGTGGCGCACGACGGGGGGCGTCGCACCTTGTCAAACGCGGCAGGACAACACCTACGGGTGGTTTCGGTGACGGCCGTACATGAGTGCTCGGCGGCCGGGGGAATGCGTGGTCATTCGAATGGCGGAACGTAAGCGGAATGAGTTCCCCCACAAGCTGTCACGCCACCTGGAGCCACCGCATGGAGAACCCCGGCACCGTATGGGACTGCCCGTTCAAGCACGAGACCGCTCTGGAGTTCGACCCGCTGATGCGCCGATTACTCGATGAGGAACCGGTCGCCAGGATCCGTATGCCGCACGGCGACGGCGAGGCATGGCTGGTCACCAGGTACGAGGACGTCCGCACCGTGACCACCGACCGCCGCTTCAGCCGCGCCGCGGGCATCGGGCGCGACCTGCCCAGGATGACCCCGGAACCCATCGCGCAGGCCGAGTCGATCAACCTGATGGACCCCCCGGCCCACAACCATCTGCGCAGGCTGGTGGCGAAGGCGTTCACCAACCGCCAGGTCGAGGCGATGCGCCCGAAGACCCAGCGGATCGTGGACGAGCTGCTGGACGAGATGGAAGCCCACGGCAGGCCCGCCGACCTGGTGCGGCACCTGTCGTCCCGACTGCCGCTGATGACCATCAGCGAGATGCTCGGCATACCCGAGGAAGACCGCCCCCGGCTGCGCCACTGCGCCATCACCATGATGTCCACCTCCCCGACCGGACGCGAGGCGGCTGCCACGGCGAAGGCGGAACTGCGCGGGTACTTCACCGAACTGACCGCCCAGCGTCGCCGCGATCCCGGCGACGACCTGCTGAGCGCGCTGGCCACCTCACGCGACGGCGAGGACCTGCTGGACGACGCCGAACTGGCCGTCATGGGACAGGTGTTGATGGTCACCGGCCATGACACCAGCACCTATCAGATCAGCAACATCGTCTACACCCTGCTCACCCGCCCCGAAGCGCTCGCCACCCTGCGCGCCCGGTCGGAACTGCTTCCGAAGGCCATCGAGGAACTGCTGCGTTTCATACCCTTCCGCCAGGGCGTCGGCATCGCCCGGATCGCCATGGAGGACGTGGAGATCGGCGGGGTGACCGTTCGCAAGGGGGAGCCGGTACACGTTTCGTACCTCTGCGCCAACCGCGACGAGCGGGTTTTCGAACGGCCCGACGAACTGGACCTGGAACGCGGTGCCGCGAACCACATGACATTCGGGCACGGAACCCACCACTGCGCCGGTGCGCACCTGGCCAGGATGGAACTCCAGATCGCCGTCGGCACCCTGCTGCACCGTTTCCCGAAGTTGCGGTTGGCGGTGCCTCGCGATGAGATTGACTGGAACAGCGGATCGATTTGGCGGTATCCGCAGGCCCTACCGGTCTCCTGGTGAAGCCGGTGGGCTCACCGGACGCCTTCCCGCCCCCTGCGCCCGATAGCGGAGAGCTCATGGCAACCCTGTGCAGACCGGCTATCTGTGTTCCCGAGCATGTCATCACGATGGAGCAGACTCTGGAACTCGCCCGCAGTCTGCACGCGGACCATCCGCAACTCGGCCTGGTACTGCGGCTGATCGAGAACACCGGTGTGCGTACCCGCCATATCGTCCAGCCCATTGAGGACACCCTCAAACACCCGGGATTCACCCAACGCAACGCGCTCTACGAGGCCGAGTCGAAAAGACTCGTACCGCCCGTCATCGAGCAGGCGCTGGAGTACGCCGAGTTGCGCCCGCGGGACATCGACCTCATCGTCTATGTGTCCTGTACCGGTTTCATGATGCCCTCGTTGACGGCATGGCTGATCAACACCATGGGCTTCAGAAGCGACACCCGGCAAACGCCGATAGCCCAACTGGGCTGCGCGGCGGGCGGTGCCGCGATCAACCGGGCACATGACTTCTGCCTGGCCTATCCCGGCGCCAATGTGCTCATCGTCGCCTGCGAGTTCTGCTCGCTGTGCTACCAGCCCACCGACGTGGGTGTCGGCTCGCTGCTGTCCAACGGGCTGTTCGGCGACGCCATCGCCGCGGCCGTGGTGCGCGGCGACGGCGGCACCGGCATACGACTGGAGCGCAACGGCTCCCATCTGGTACCGGACACGGTGGACTGGATCGCCTACGGGGTACGCAACACCGGATTCCACTTCCTGTTGGACAAACGGGTTCCGAAAACCATGGAGATGCTCGCCCCGGCCCTGCGAACGCTGGCCGAGCAGCATTCCTGGGACGTGTCGGGTCTCGACTTCTACATAATCCACGCCGGCGGCCCGCGCATTCTCGACGACCTGTGCCGCCTGCTCTCGCTGAAACCCGCCGCCTTCCGCTACAGCCGGGCCACGCTTGAGGAACGCGGAAACATCGCCAGCGCGGTGGTGTTCGACGCCATGGCGCGGCTGTTCGCGGACGGCACCCAGGTGGACGCCGCGCGCGGGGTGATCGCCGGTTTCGGTCCCGGGATCACCGCCGAGATCGCACTGGGCAGTTGGACATCGGCCCGTACCGCGGTGGACGAGGAAGCCCTTGTCGCGCTCGACGCGGCACCCTCAGGAGAGCACGCGGCGGCGGAAGTTCCGTAGCCCGAGGCCGAGGAAGAGGGCACAGAATCCGATGAGCACCGGATACACCACGTACAGATGCATGTGCGATGCCTCGGTGAATCCGGCGCGCATTCCCTCGGTGAGGTAGATCAACGGATTGACCAGCACCAGGATTTGGAGCCAGTGGAATCCACCGACATGCACCAGTGACAGCTTGGTCCACTGGTAGTAGGTGCCGCCGAGGAAGACCAGTGGCAGTACCACGAAGCCGAACATGACACCGATGTTCCGCGGCTCGAACGTGGTGCCGAGAAGTAGTCCGAGTGAGGTCATGGTGACACAGGCCAGGGGGATCAGGGTGACCACGATCCACCAGTGCACGGTCAGATGGGCGTGCACGCCCGGTGCGTGCACCACGGCCGCGATGGGCAGCACGATGACCGCGGAGATCAGCCCCTGGGTGGCGCCGGACAACACCCGGGCCACCGCCACCAGCCACAGCGGGCACGGGGCCTGCACCCGGTCCTCTATCTCCCGGGTGAAACCGAACTCCTGGGACATCTGGATGGCCACCGACTGGATGCCCTGGAACATGATGGCGATCGACACCACCCCCGGCACCAGCACCGTGGCGAACGCCGATTCCCCCGCCGTGCCGCCGCCGGAGCCGATGCCCTGGCCGATGGTGGGGAAGACGTAGAGGAACACGAACACCAACAGGAACGGCTGCATCAGCGTACGGCCCACGAACTCGCCGAAGTTCTTGCGCAGCACCGTCAGATCCCGTCGGATCAGCGCCGCCAGCGCCGAGCGGCTGGCGGCCGCCGCGGACCTCGTGGGCCCTACGGCGATCCCGGCGGGTACCGAAGGCGCGGTGGATGCGGCCATCAGTCCCTCAGCTCCTTTCCGGTGAGGCTGATGAACACCGTCTCCAGGGTGCTCTCGGCGATCGACAGGTCGACCAGTTGGAAGCCCCCGGACTCGGCGCTGGCCATCACCCGGGGCAGGATTCGGTCGCCACCCTTCACCTGGAGCTCCAGCCCACCGTCCACCATTCGGGTGCGCACCACACCGTCGATGTCCCGGCGCAGCCGTGCCGCAAGCGGGCCCGGGTCGCCGCTGGTGGCCACCGTGACCACGGTGTCGGCGCCGAGGCTCCGTTTGAGCGCGCCGGGGGTGTCCAGGGCCAGGATCCGGCCGTGGTCGATGATCGCAACCCGGTCGCAGAGGTGGTCGGCCTCCTCCATGTTGTGCGTGGTGAGCAGGATCGTCTGGCCCTCGGCGATCAACTGGTCCAGGACCTCCCAGAGCGCCAGTCGGCTCTGCGGGTCCAGTCCCGCCGTCGGTTCGTCCAGGAAGAGCACGGCCGGGCGGTGGAAGATCGCCCGCGCCACCAGCAACCGCTGGGCCATGCCGCCGGACAGCGCGTACACCGAGGAGTCCGCCCACTTCGACAGCCGGAACTGAGCGAGGAGTTCGTCGGCCATCCGGCGCGATCGCCGGGCCGGGATGCCGAACAGCAGACCGTGGAAGTACAGGTTCTCCCGCACCGTCAGCGCCCGGTCCAGGGTGTTCTGCTGGGTGACAACGGCGATGACCTGCTTGGCCAGTGCGGGTTGGGCGATGACGTCGACCCCGCCGACGTACGCGGAGCCCGCGGTCGGGATGACCCGGGTGGTGAGCATCCCGACCGTGGTGGTCTTGCCCGCGCCGTTCGGGCCGAGCAGCCCGAAGATCTCGCCCTGGTAAACGCACAGGTCCAGCCGGTCCACGGCGGCGAAGTCGGTCTTCGGATAGACCTTGGTCAGACCGCGCGTACGGATGACGGGCTCCCGTCCGTCGACCGCCGCCGTGCCGTGCCGCTCCGCTTCCGTCTCCGGCGTCCCCATGGCTCACCTCGCCGCATCAGGCCCCGGGGCACCCTCCATCGTCCGCCAGTGATGCGGTCGGTACAACCGCGGACGCTACGGCAGCGCCGCGGACCGGTGGGCGGCGAGGTCGGCCAGCGTCGGCGGATCGGCGCCCGGGCGGCCGCAGGTCAGCGCTGCGACCAGGTTGGCCCGCGCCAGCGCGGCCGTCACGGCGGCGTCCAGCTCCGGGGCGGCGGTCGCCGCCCGCAGCCTGGTGCGCGGCGTCGAGTCGGCCCCGGCCGGTACGTCGCCGAGCAGCCCGGCGCCCAGCAGGCCGCTGAGCAGGCCCGCCATGAACGCGTCACCCGCACCCACGGTGTCGACCACCCGTACCGCGGGCACCGGCACCTCGCAGCCGCCCGCCCGCCAGAAGACGCCCGTACTGTCCGGCCCCCGGGTCAGCACCACCAGGGACGGCCCGGAAGCCGTCCACCCGGCCGCCACCTCCTCCGGCCGCCGCTCGGGGTAGAGCCAGGCGAGGTCCTCCTGGCTGGCCTTCACCACGTCGCTGGCCGCCACGAACGCCTCCACCCGTGGCCGCTCCGCCTCGGCGCCGCCCAGCAGGCTGGGCCGCAGGTTCGGGTCGTACGAGACGGTGGACACCGCGCGGGCGGCGCGCACCGCCGCCTCCACGTGGGGCGCGCCTGGCGCGAGCGCGGTGGCGATGGAACCGGTGTGCAGATGCCCCACCGCCCCTTCCCGCACCAGGCCGAGGGTGCTCGGTGGCATCTCCCAGTGCAGGTCGAAGGTGTAGGTGGCCGAACCGTGCTTGTCCAGGACCGCTGTCGCGGTCGGCGAGGGCCCGGGTACCACCGAGCCGTCCGTCAACTCCACACCGCTGCCCAGCAGATGGCGCAGCAGTTCCTGCCCGTTGGGGTCCTGGCCGATACTGGTGGCCAGCCGCACCGGGTGGCCGAGCCGGGCCAGACCGAGGGCGACGTTCGCCGGACTGCCACCCGGGCGGGCGCTGCGGCTGCCGTCCGGGCCGCACAGGACATCGGTGAGCGCCTCTCCGATGACGAGCACCGGCGGTTGTGACGGGGTCATGGCGTGTTCCTCGGCGTCGGCGGCGGGCTCGGAAAACCGAGCTTAGGGGACCTCACGGCAGCACCTGGATCTTGCGGCCCCTGCCCGCCCGGAAGCGGTCCAGGGCCGAGGCGTAGTCGTCCAGCGGCAGCCGGTCGCTGATGAAGACCTCAGGGTCGAGCACTCCCATGCTGAACAGCTCGGCGGCCCGCTCGTAACTGTGCAGCACCGCCATGGAACCGGTGATGGTGATCTCCTGGTTGTAGATCCGGTACGGCTCGATGGTGGCCCGGGCCGCGTAGTCGGAGACCCCGAACTGCAGATACGTACCGCCCTTGCCGACCCGGCCGAGTGCGTCCTGGATCGCCTTCTCGTTGCCGGTGGCGTCGATCACGACGTCCCAGCCGCGCGGCCGTTCGATCTCGTCGGCCGAGATGACCGCGGAGCTGCAGCCCAACTGCTCGGCGGTGGCCAGCCGTTCGCGGTTCAGATCGACCATGTCCACCGAGGCGGCGCCGGTGAGCTTGGCCAGTTGCAGCATCATCAGGCCCATGGTCCCGGACCCGTAGATGAGTACGTGGGCGGCCAACTCGTTGCGCAGGATGTCGTATCCGCGTACCGCGCAGGACAGCGGTTCGATCAGCGCCGCGTCCTCGGTGCGGACGTGGTCCGGCAGCTTCACGCAGTTGGCGGCGGGCGCCACGGCGTACTGCGCGGCGCCGCCCGCGGTGCTGACCCCGATCGCCGCCCAGCGCTCGCACAGGTTGTTGCGGCCACGACGGCAGTAGTAGCACTCGTGGCAGTACAGCGACGGATCCACCGCGACCCGGTCCCCGTCGCGAAGTTCGTCGACCTGCGAGCCGACCGCCACCACGCGTCCGGCGAACTCATGGCCGGGCACCACCGGCAGGGTGGGTGCGAACTCGCCTTGGAGGATGTGCAGATCAGTGCCGCACAGCCCGCAGGCCGCCACCTCGACCACCACCTCCCGAGGGCCCGGAGTGGGGTCGGGAACCTCTGCGACCTCCACCGAACCCACGCCGGTGATGATGGCTGCCTTCATTTGACTGCTCCTAGCGACAGGCCCTGGACGAGCTTGTCCTGGGCGGCGAACCCGGCGATCAGCACGGGCAGGGAGATACAGGTCGCGGCCGCGCAGACCTTCGCCAGGAACAGGCCCTGACTGGTGACGAAGCTGGTGAGGAAGACCGGTGCGGTACCCGCCACCACGCCGGTCAGTACCCGCGCGAACAGCAACTCGTTCCAACTGAAGATGAAGGAGATCAACGCGGTCGCGGCGATCCCGGGCATCGCCACCGGAGCGACGATCCGCAGCAGCGTGGTCGGCAACCGGGCGCCGTCGATGGCGGACGCCTCCAGGATCTCCACCGGTACCTCGGCGAGGAACGAGCGCATCATCCACACCGCGATCGGCAGGTTCATCGAGGTGTAGAGGATGACCAACAGCCAGATGTTGTCCAGCATGGCGAGGTGCTCGGCGATCAGATAGACCGGCAGCAGCGCCGCGACGGCGGGCAACATCTTGGTGGACAGGAAGAAGAACAGGACGTCGGACCACTTGCGCACCGGCTTGATGGACAGCGCGTACGCGGCCGGTATCGCCAGCACCAGGACCAGGAGGGTGGACATCACGCCGGCGGTCAGGGAGTTGAGCAGCGGTGGCCAGGGGCTGAGCCCGCCTCCGGCGCCGAAGAACTCCCGGTAGCCCTGGAGCGTCAGGGCGGCGCCGGGACTCGGCGGATTGGTCGCCGCGTCCTGCTCGCTGTGCAGCGAGGTCAGCACCATCCACAGCACCGGCAGCACGAACAGCACACCCGCGATCCAGGCCAGCAGCGTCCAGACCGCGCCCCGTCGGGCCGTAGAAGTCATCGGGATCCCTCCTGGCTGAGCAGGGACGACACGGTACGCAGTGCGAAGGTCGCCACGATGATCGAGCCGATCACCACCACGACGCCCTCGGCGGACGCCTGTCCGTAGTCATGGGCCTGGTAGAAGGTCTGGTAGATGCTGTACGGCAGGTTGGCGGTGCCCAGGCCGCCGGAGGTGATCGTGAAGACCGCGTCGAAGTTCTGCACCACGTACACCGAGCCGAGCAGCGCCGCGAGTTCGAGGTAGCGGCGCAGGTGCGGCAGCGTCAGATAGCGGAAGATCTGCCAGCCGCCCGCGCCGTCGACGGTGGCCGCCTCGACCGCGTCCAACTGCCTGCTCTGCAGCCCGGCGAGCAGGATCAGCATCATGAACGGGGTCCACTGCCAGATCAGCGAGACCTCAACCGCCAGCAGCGGAGTGTGCGAGATCCAGTCCGGCTGCGGAGCGTGGTGGCTGCCGAACAGTCGCCACACCCAGTTGAGCACGCCGTTGATGACACCGTACGACGCGTTGTACAGGGCGTGCTTCCACAGCAGCGCGGAGGCGACCGGCACGATCAGGAACGGTGTGATCAGCAGGGTGCGTACGATGCCCCGGCCCCGGAAGCGCCGGTCCAGCAGCAGCGCGAGGCCGAGCCCGAGCAACAGGCTCACCACCACGACGGTCGCGGTCAGCACGATGGTGGTGAGCACCGAGGAGCGCAGCATCGGATCCTCGAACACCGTCTGGTAGTTGGTCAGTCCGGTGAAACGGCGGTTCTGCGGGGCCAGGGCGTTCCACTGCATGAACGAGATCACCAGGGTTGCCACGAACGGCAGTTGGGTCACCACGACCATGAACACCAGCGCGGGAAGCAGCGGGGCGCGGCGCGCCCATGCCCTGGCCCGTTCTCCGGTCCGCTTGGCGGACCCGCTGCGGTCGAGTGGTGCGGTGGGGGTGAGGGGATAGGTTGCGTTCGTACTCATGCCTGCTCTCCGCTCCGTACGAAGCGTTCAGTCGCGGCGGTGTCACTTGGCATAGGTCGCGGCGACCCTCGCGGCGAGTTTCTGGCTGTCCTTGAGCGCCTGTGCGACGCTGGTCTGTCCGGCGATGGCCGAACTGAGGCTCTGCGAGACCCGGGTGCCCAGCGAGGAGAACTCGGGAATGCCGACGAACTGGATGCCGGGGGCCGGTCGCGGCTGTACGCCGGGGTGTTCGGGGTCCGCGCTGTCGATCGCGGTCTTGGTGGCGTTCGCGAAGGCGGCGGAGGCGCGCAGGTAGTCGGGATCGCTGTAGGTGGACGCCCGTTTGCCCGCGGGCACCCTTGACCAGCCGAGTTCCCTGCCGACCAGTTGCTCGTACTGCTTGCTGGTCGCCCAGTCGATGAACTTCCAGGCGTCGTCCTGGTGCTTGCTGGCCTTCTGCAGTGCGAACGCCCAGGTGTAGAGCCAGCCGGAATCGCGGGTCCGCTCCACCGGTGCCGGCGCGTATCCGATCTTCCCGGCCACCGGGGATCCGGCGCCGTCCAGCGAACCTGCCGCCGCGGTGGAGTCGTACCACATGGCGACCTTGCCCTGCTGGAGGTCGTTGAGGCATTCGGTGTATCCGGACTGCGCGGCGCCCGCCTCACCGTGTGATCGCAGCAATCCCACATAGAAGTTCGCCGCGCGGGTGAACTCGGGGCTGTCCAACCGCGCCTTCCAGTCCTTGGTGAACCAGGTGCCGCCGAAGGTGTTCACCACCGTGGTGAACGGCGCCGCCATCTGGCCCCAACCGGGTTGGCCGCGCAGGCAGATGCCCCGCATTCCGGGCTGCGCGCCGTCCAACTTGGCGGCCAGGTCCGCCACTTGGGTCCAGGTCGGCCGGGCGGGCATGGTGAGTCCCTTGGCGGCCAACAGGTCCTTGCGGTACATCAGGAACGACGATTCGCCGTAGAACGGCTCGGCGTAGATGCGGCCGTCGCTCGCGGTCAGCGAACGCCGAATCGGGGTGAGTACGTCCTGTTGGTCGTACGACGGATCGCGCGCGGCGCGTTGGCCCAGCGGGGAAAGCCAGCCGTTCCTGGCGTAGAACGGCACTTCGTAGTTGCTGATGGAGGCGACGTCGTATTCGGCGGCCTGGCTGGAGAAGTCCTGGCTGATCTTGTCGCGGACGTCGTCCTCGGGCAGCAGGGTGAAGTTCACCTTGATGCCGGTCTGCCGGGTGAAATGCTCGGCGGTCAGCTTCTGCAGATCCACCATCTGCGGGTTGTTGACCATCAGCACGTTGATGGTGTGGCGGTGTGGTCCGCCGCCGAGTTCGTCCCCGCCCGCTCCGGCGCAGCCGCTCAGTAGCAGCGCGGCGCAGGCAACCAGGACGCCGAGGCGGCGGGCCGGGGAACGCGGTGTTTTTGGCATGCGGGTGGTCATGATGGGCGCTTTCGGGGGAGAGACAAGGGGGGTTGTGGGGGCCTGCCCCCACGAAGGGGGCGTGCGGGCAGGCCCCCACAAGCTCAAACCCGCTGCACCTGGGGTCCGAGCAGCGAGTAGCGGTGGGCCTCGGCGGCGGACAGTCCGGTGTCGGTGACTATGGTCTCGAAGTCACCGACGTCCGCGAACCGGCAGAAGCTGTTGGCTCCGAACTTGCTGTGGAAGCCCAGGAACACCCGCCTGCGTGCCGAGCGCACCGCCTGTGACTTGACCGCGGCCACCGCCGGATCGGGAGTGGTCAGGCCGAACTCGCGGGAGATGCCGTTGGCCCCGAGGAAGGCCAGGTCGATCACGAAGGTGGAGAGCATCTCGGTGGCCCAGGAGCCGACCGAGGCCAGTGTCCTGCCACGGACGCGGCCACCGAGGAGCAGGACGGTGATGTCGTCCGACTCCGCCACGGCGGCGGCGGTGGCCAGCGAGGCGGTCACGAGGGTGAGCTTCCGGCCGGCGGGCAGCATGGAGGTGAGGAGTTGCGGGGTGTACCCCTCGTCCACGAACACCGTCTCCGCGTCGCCGAGGAGGCGTACCGCCGCCGCGGCGATGCGGCGTTTGTCCGCCACGTTCTGGTTCTCGCGGCGGGCCAGGCTGGTCTCGAAGCCCGCGCTCTCCACCGGATAGGCACCGCCATGGGTACGGCGGACCAGTCCTCTGTGTTCCAGGTCGCGTAGATCGCGGCGGACGGTCTCGGGCGCCACACCGAATTCGGTGGCGGCGGCCGTCACCTCGACCCGGCCTTCGTGCCGGGCGAGGGCGAGGATTCGGTGTTGCCGTTCCTCCGCTGTCATGACACTGCCCGCCTCCTTCCCGTGCACCGCCGGACTTTTTGTCTGATCGGGCATGTGCGGCCCGCTTCTGCCCGCCCGAGAGTTATATCAACGGGGTACGCCCACGGGTTGGTCCGGAACTGGGAAAGTTGTGCCCGGTTTTCTGTGCCTTGGATATCGAGTTTACGCAGGTGGGCGCGGTGCGCCTGGTGGAAGCGAGTGGCTTCTCGCCCTTGTGGGTGTCCGTTCGGTGCCCGGGTCCGTTCGGGCATGGCGCCACTCCGTCCGGCGGGGGCCGGAGTGCCTGGCTTACGAACCCTGGCGGTACGGGTTCGCCGGGAGTACACCTGGAATCCTCCCGCGTGAGCCTCAATGCCCCGCAAACCAGGCAGGTTTGGCCGAAAGCGCTCGGCTGTGGCGGCGTAACTACACTGCTGGATGGTGTTTTTAGGCCAGATCAGCAGAGAAACGGGGAGTTTACTGTTGAGTACGCCAACTAACGGGTTTCGATCGCCCGGCGGACCGACCGCCGCCGGACGTCAGCCCTACAACCGGGCCGTCTCACCCCTGGAGTGGATCTTCTTGGGGATCGAGCCGGAACGCAGTGTCGTCAACCACCTTGTCGAAGGTGACGGCAGACTCGGTGCCGAGGACCTGGCCCACGCCGTTTCCGTCGCGTCCGAGGCCAACCCGGGGGCCAGGCTGGTCCTCCAGGACAGGCGCTGGGTGGACAGCGGCAAGGCACCCGAAGTGCGGTTGCTTACCGCGGAAACGTTCAACCGGGAGCGCCTTGACTCGCCCGCACTGCGCACCGGACTGACCGGTCCGACCTGCGAGGTGCTGCTCGTCCCCGGGGATCCGACCACCGTGGTGTTCCGCGCGGCACACGCCGTGATGGACGGGCGCGGCCTGTTGATGTGGATGGGCGACGTGTTCCGGGTGCTGCGCGGTGAGGAGCCGCTGGGCGCCAACTCGCCGATCGGCAACGACGACCTGCTGCGGCGGATCTGCGCGCCGGACGGCCTGCCGCCGCTGGCTGAGGATCCGGCGATGGAGTTCCCGTCACCACTGGGGCCGCGTCCCGATGCGGCGGCCGGTCCGCTGTGGCGGCGCCGCACGGTTGACGGCACCCATCCGGCCGCCACCGCCAAGGTGACCGCGGCGCTCGCCGCGACATACGGACCCGGACGGTACTTCGTACCGGTCGACCTGCGCCGTCACGCACCGGACGTCCGCTCCACGGCCCCGTTGTCGCACCCGCTGCACCTGCCGGTGGGCGCCGACGACGGATGGGAGGAGGTGCAGCACAAGATGCTGACCGCCATGGCCGACCGGGAGGAACTGGCCAACCGCGCCAACCCGACCATCATGGATCTGCCGCTGCCCGTACTCCGCGTGGGCATAGCGGAGTTGGACGACAACGCGGCTCGCGCCGACACCCACACCGGCCGGGCCTACGTCTCCCATCTGGGCGCCGTCAGCCTCGATGACTTCTCCACCGATGACTTCCATGCCACGTCCCTGTACACACTGGGCGGTGTGAACCCCGGCAGCCCGCCGGAGATCAACCTGGTGGAAACGGTGGGACGGACGGAGATCACCGTCGCCTGGTACGAGGGTCCCGGTGTTGCGGCGCGGGCTGAGCGGTTGCTGGATGTGGTGGAGCAGGCGCTTTCCCCCCGGGAGCGTCGTGTGTGGGCGGGCAACCGTACTGAACGGGCGTTGCCCAGCGGGCATTCGGTGGTGCGGTTGTTTCGGGACCAGGTGGAGCGGACTCCCGATGGCGTCGCGTTGAGTGGTCCGGAAGGCGACGTGAGCTACGCGGAGTTGAGTCGTCGCGCTGACGCGGTGGCGGCTGCGTTGCGGCGTTGTGGTGTGGGCCGTGGTGCGGTGGTGGGGTTGCTGGCCGGGCGGTCGGTGGCCGCGGTGGCCGCGGTGTGGGGCGTGCTGCGGGTGGGCGCGTGCTATCTGCCGTTGGACGTGCGGCATCCGGATTTGCGGTTGGCGGAGTTGCTTGCGGATGCGGGCAGTTCGCTGTGCCTGGTGGAACGCCCCTACGACGAGCGTGACTGCATCCCGGAGGGGTGCCGCTCCCTGCTGCTGGACGACGTGGTGGATGACCTGGTGAACGTCGAGGCCACCGGCAGCGCTGACGCGGAAGTCAGCTTCGGCGATCTCGCATACATCATCTACACCTCTGGTTCAACGGGTCGGCCGAAAGGCGTGCAGATCGAGCATGGCAATCTGGCCAACTACGTCCACTGGGCGACCCGGGCCTTCGATGTCGACGCGGACATCCGGCTGCCGCTGTTGACCTCACCGTCGTTCGACGTGACTGGGACGTCGGTGTTCCTGCCACTGCTGGCCGGCGGCCAGGTCATCTTGATGCGCGAAGACCCCAACCACCTCTCGTTGCGCCGGCTGTTGCAGGAATCCGGCGCCAACGCCTTGAACCTGACCCCGTCCCACCTCGATCTGATCGGCAGGCTCGACATCACGCCCACCGGTTATCGCACGGTGATCGTGATCGGCGAGCAGTTGCGGGTGGAAGTCGCCGCACGGGCGCAGCAGATGTTCGGCCCCCGGTGCCGGATCATCAACGAGTACGGTCCCACCGAGGCCACCATCGGCTGCACCGCCCACACCTACGACCCGGCCGCGGACAAGGACAGTGCGGTCGTGCCGATCGGGGTTCCGGCGGACAACACCACCGTCCATCTGCTCGACGCACACGGCCGGTTCGTCGCACCCGGCGAGGTGGGCGAGATGTATCTGGGCGGCGCGCAGTTGGCCCGCGGCTACCTGGGGCGTCCGGATCTGAACCGTGAGCGGTTCCCGACCCTGGCCGATGGTAGGCGGGTGTATCGCACCGGTGACCTGGCGCGTGTCCTGCCGTCGGGCGCGTTGGAGTTCATCGGGCGCATCGACGACCAGGTCAAGGTCCGCGGTCACCGTGTCGAACCCGCCGAAGTCGCCCAGGCCTTGGAGGACCACCCGGCCGTCGAGCGCGCCGTCGTCGTGGCCAAGTCCCGACCGGGCCAGTCGGGCAAGGCCCTGTACGGGTACGTCCTGGCCAACTCGGCTGTAGAGGAAAAGGAGTTGGAAAAGCACCTGGCCGCACGGCTACCCGCCTATATGGTGCCCGCGGCGATGATGGTGCTGTCGGAGCTGCCGTACACCGTCAGCGGCAAGGTCGACGTCCGCGCCCTGCCTGACCCGCTTCCCGCTGCCGACGCCGCCGGTGACGACGGGGCCGAGGCCGTGGACGATCCGGTACAGGAGACGGTGGCCCGGATCTGGGCGGACACCCTCGGGGTACCGGCCGCCCGGCTGGACGGGCAGGCCGACTTCCACCGTCTCGGCGGTGACTCCGTCTCCCTGCTGGCCATGCTCGCCGCCCTCAGCCGCGAGGTCCTCGCCCCCGACGCCGAGGCCGCCTTCATGGCCAGACTCCCGGAAATCCTGCGCGAACCCACCCTGCAACGAGTGACCGCACTCGCCCACCAGGCAGGTACCAGAACCACCGCCTGACAAACCGCCCCGACCTGCGCCTTTCCGGTCGCCGCCGCTGGCCCTGCCGAGAGCGGCGGGCGAGGACGACACTGGAGGGAGCAGGTCGGGGCGGACGCGTCGCTCATGGGGGTCGTCGCCCGCGCGCCGGGTCCGCCTTGGTCCGAAGGGACCGGATCCGGCGTGCGAGGAGGTTTGACCGTGTACTTCTACGATCGGCTTGATGCGGGACGGCGACTGGCCGAGCGGCTGGCGCACCTACGTGGCACGGATGTGGTGGTGCTCGGCCTGCCCCGGGGCGGGGTCCCGGTCGCCGCCCAGGTCGCGGAGGCGCTCGACGCACTGCTCGATGTCTGTGTGGTGCGCAAGCTCGGAGCACCGTTCCAGCCGGAGCTGGCCATGGGGGCGATCGGCGAGGGCGGTGTGCGCGTCATCAATGACGAGGTGGTCGGCCTGGAGCGGGTCTCCGAGCAGGAACTGGCCGAGGTCGAGGAACGGGAGCGCGCGGAACTGGCCCGGCGCGCCCGTGCGTACCGGGGCGACCGGCCGCGGCTGGACATCAGGGGTCGCACGGTGATCGTCGTCGACGACGGCATCGCCACCGGCGCCACCGCCAAGGCGGCCTGCCGGATCGCCCGGGCACAGGGCGCGGAGCGGGTGATACTCGCGGTGCCGGTGGCGCCGCCGGACCGGATCGTGCCGCTGCAGGAGGACGCCGACGAGCTGGTGTGCCTGGAGACGCCGCATGACTTCTTCGGCGTGGGCCAGTTCTACGTCGACTTCTCGCAGACCTCCGACGCGGAGGTGATGGAGTGCCTGGCCCGGGCCGCGGAGCGAAGCGGCGCTGCCGGGAGCACCCTGTCCTCTTCCGCCTCCTCTGACTCCGGTCCGTACGACAGGGAGGTGGAGATCCGTGCCGGATCCGTACGGCTCGAAGGGCGGCTCACCGTCCCCGCCGGGGCGGCGGGCATAGTGGTGTTCGCCCACGGCAGCGGCAGCAGTCGGCACAGCCCCCGGAACCGTCTGGTCGCGGAGGAACTGAACCGGGCCGGGCTGGCGACGCTGCTGTTCGACCTGCTGACCCGGGAGGAGGAGGGTGACCGGGCCAATGTCTTCGACACCGTGCTGCTCGCCCGTCGGCTGACGGACACCACGAAGTGGCTGCGGGAGCGGCCGGAGGTACGGGGACTGCCGGTGGGCTACTTCGGTGCCAGCACCGGGGCCGCCGCGGCGCTGTGGGCCGCGGCCGAGCCGGGGGCGCGGATCTGCGCGGTGGTCTCCCGCGGCGGGCGCCCGGACCTGGCCGGGCCGCGGTTGTCCGCGGTGACCTCGCCGACGTTGCTGATCGTCGGCGGGGCGGACCCTCAGGTGCTGGACCTCAACCGGCAGGCGCAGGCCCGCATGCGCTGTGAGAGCCGCCTCGCCGTGGTGCCGGGTGCCACCCACCTCTTCGAGGAGGAGGGCACGCTGGAGCGGGCGGCGGAGCTGGCGAAGGACTGGTTCCTCAGCCACCTCGCCTCCGTACCGGGTGCGGCGGCCGGCTGACCGCCGCCGCGGTCAGTGCCCGCGCGGCGCGTACATGATCACGGCGACGCCGAGCAGGCAGACGCAGGCACCGATGATGTCCGCCCGGTCCGGGCGGTAGCCGTCCACGATCACACCCCATGCCAGTGACCCGGCGACGAAGACGCCGCCGTAGGCCGCCAGGATCCGCCCGAACGCCGCGTCCGGCTGGAGCGTCGCGACGAAGCCGTAGATGCCGAGCGCCAGCACACCGGCCCCCACCCAGGCCCAGCCACGGTGTTCCCTGACCCCCTGCCACACCAGCCAGGCACCGCCGATCTCGAAGAGTGCGGCGATGACGAACAACACGACGGAGCGAAGAACGAGCATCCGCTGAGCCTAGACCGAAAGACCTTTTCGCTGGGGTGTCGATTCCGTCCTCGGCCGTTCGACGCGTAGGTAGAGGCCGGGCGGACCGGCCGTTCACCGGATGGACGAGGAGAGAAGACGATGCGGTTCATGATGATCGTCAAGGCCAGCGAGGACTCCGAGGCGGGCGTGCTGCCGAGCAAGGAGCTGATCGCGGCCATGGGCAAGTACAACGATGAGTTGGCCAAGGCGGGTGTGCTGTTGGCGGCCGACGGGCTGCAGGCCAGCTCGAAGGGAGCGCGGGTGTCGTTCTCCGGCGCGAAGCGCACGGTGACCGACGGTCCGTTCGCGGAGACCAAGGAACTGATCGCCGGGTTCTGGATCATCCAGGCTAAGACGCTGGACGAAGCGGTCGAGTGGGCGGGCCGGGTGCCCTTCGAGGAGGGCGAGGTCGAGGTCCGGCAGGTTCAGGAGGTCTCGGGCTTTCCCGCCGACATCCTCCCGCCCGAGGACGCGGCGCGCGAGCAGGCGTTGCGGGACGCACTCGGCTAGCGCGTTCTGCGAGGCAGGCTCCGGCTCCCCGCGAGTGTCGGGGGCAGGCCCCGGCTGGCCTCGCGCGGCTGGGTTGCGGGGAGGCGGTGTGCGCTGCTCTGATGGGGCGGCGTGACGGCTTCGAATACCCATCGCGCGATCGACGCGGTCTGGCGGATCGAGTCGGCGAGGGTGATCGCCGGGCTCACGCGTATCGTCCGCGATATCGGCCTCGCCGAGGAACTGGCCCAGGACGCGCTGGTCGCCGCGCTCGAACAGTGGCCGGAGTCGGGCATCCCGCGCAACCCGGGTGCCTGGCTCATGGCCACCGCCAAGCACCGGGCGATCGACCTGCTGCGGCGGCAGCAGCGACTGGACGACAAGGTCCAGCTGCTCGGCCGGGAACTGGAGACCGGACAGCGCGGCGAAGACCCGCACTTCGAAACCGTCCTGGAGACCGACTTCGGCGATGACCTGCTGCGGCTGATGTTCATCTCCTGCCATCCGGTGCTGTCCACCGAGTCCCGGGTCGCGTTGACGCTTCGGCTTCTGGGTGGGCTGAGCACCGCGGAGATCGCCCGCGCCTTCCTGGTGTCGGAGTCGACCGTCGCCCAGCGGATCGTGCGGGCGAAACGCACCCTCGCCAAGGAACACGTGCCGTTCGAGGTGCCGGAGGGGCCGGAACTCGCCGACCGGCTGTCCTCCGTGCTTGAGGTCGTCTACCTGGTGTTCAACGAGGGCTACTCGGCGACCGCCGGCGACGACTGGATGCGCCCGGCGCTGTGCGAGGAGGCGCTGCGGCTCGGCCGCATCCTGGCCGAGCTGGTGCCGGACGAGTCGGAGGTGCACGGCCTGGTGGCGCTGATGGAGATCCAGGCGTCCAGGTCGGCCGCCCGCACCGGTCCAGACGGTGAGCCCGTGCTACTGCTGGAGCAGGACCGTTCCCGCTGGGACCAGCTGCTGATCCACCGCGGACTGGCCGCGTTGGAACGCGCCGAGAAGCTCGGCGCCCCCGGCCCCTATGTCCTACAGGCCGCGATCGCCGCCTGCCACGCCCGGGCCCGTACCGCGCAGGAGACCGACTGGGGTGGGATCGCCGCGCTGTACGAGGCGCTGGCGCATCTGGCGCCGTCGCCCGTCGTGGAGTTGAACCGCGCCGTCGCGCTGGCGATGGCGTACGGCCCGGCCACCGGCCTGGAACTCGTCGACCAGCTGGCCGCCGAACCGTCGCTGCGCACCTACCATCTACTGCCCAGCGTGCGCGGCGATCTGCTGGCCAAGCTCGGTCGACTCGCCGAAGCGCGCGAGGAGTTCGAGCGCGCGGCGGCGCTCACCAGGAACGAGCGCGAGCGCACTCTGCTCTTGGCACGCGCCGCCAAGTGCCGCCGTACTGGAGAGGGCGGCCGCTGACCACAAAGGAGCGGGCACTAGCCTGGCCGCCGGGCGTGACCGGTCCGACCGGGCCGGCCGCCGCCGAGTGAATCGGTACGTATGGAATGAAGTCGGCGAAAGGGACCTGCTCACGATGCCGCTCAAGCGCCCGCACCAGCACCGCAAAGCCAGCACCCACCTCATGGTGAACCCGGTCTTCACCCGGGAGCCCATCAGCGTCCCCCGGTTCGAGCTGCCCGAGGGGGGAATGGACCCCGACACCGCGTACCAGATCGTGCACGACGAGTTGATGCTCGACGGCAACGCCCGGCTGAACCTGGCCACCTTCGTCAGCACCTGGGCCGAGCCGCAGGCGCAGCAGTTGATGGCCGAGTGCGCCGAGAAGAACATGATCGACAAGGACGAGTACCCGCAGACCGCGGAGGTGGAGGCCCGCTGCGTCCACATGCTCGCCGATCTGTGGCGCGCCCCCGACCCCCATGCGGCGGTGGGCTGTTCCACCACCGGTTCCAGCGAGGCCGCGATGCTGGCGGGTCTCGCGCTCAAGCGGCGCTGGCAGCACCGCCGTCGCGCCGAGGGCAGGCCGACTGACCGGCCGAACATGGTCATGGGCATCAACGTGCAGGTGTGCTGGGAGAAGTTCGCCGACTACTTCGAGGTCGAACCCCGCTACGTGCCCATGGAGGGCAACCGCTTCACCCTCTCCGCCGAGGCCGCCGCCGAGCTGTGCGACGAGAACACCATCGGTGTCGTCGCGGTGCTCGGCTCGACCTTCGACGGCGCGTACGAGCCGGTGGCCGAGATATGCGCGGCCCTCGACGCGCTCCAGGAGCGCACCGGCATCGACGTTCCGGTCCATGTGGACGGCGCCTCCGGTGCGATGATCGCCCCGTTCCTCGACCCCGACCTGGCGTGGGACTTCCGGCTGCCGAGGGTCGCCTCCATCAACACCTCCGGGCACAAGTACGGTCTGGTCATGCCGGGTGTGGGCTGGGCGCTGTGGCGGGACGCCCAGGCGCTGCCGCAGGACCTGGTCTTCCACGTCAACTACCTCGGCGGCGACATGCCGACGTTCGCCCTGAACTTCTCCCGGCCGGGCGCTCAAGTGATCGCGCAGTACTACAACTTCCTGCGGCTGGGGTTCGACGGCTACCGCAGGGTGCAGCAGACCTGCCGGGACGTGGCCACCCGACTGGCCCGCGGTATCGCCGAGTTGGAGCCGTTCACCCTGATCACCGACGGCAGTGAACTTCCCGTCTTCGCGTTCCGGGTGAGCGACGGGATCACCAACTTCACCGTCTTCGACGTGTCCGCCGCACTGCGCGAACGCGGCTGGCTGGTCCCCGCGTACACCTTCCCGGCCAACCGCACCGACCTCGCGGCGCTGCGCGTCGTCATCCGCAACGGCTTCGGGCACGACCTCGCCGACCTCTTCCTGGAGGATCTGCGCCGGGTACTGCCGCGGCTCCAGGCCCAGGCCCAGCCGCACCGCGACGAGGAGAACGCGGGCGCCTTCGCCCACGGTGCGGAGTCCAAGTCCCGCTAGACGGCGTGGGGTAGCGGTTGCTCCGGGCGCTCAGCAGGTCGTCGCCGGGCACCCGGCGTTTGCCGTCGATGAGTTGGGCAAGAGCCCTCGGGCGCCGTCACCCGGTGCACCGGGCCCCGCTCCCGCAGATGTGCGTAGAGCGGGTAGGGAGCGGTGGCGAAGTCCATGCCGGGCGGGGTGAGTTGCTCCAGTGACGGCATGGTCATGTTGGGATCCCTTCGTCGGCCCATGGCGTGCCCGTGCCCGTGCCCGTGCCTCTGCGGCGCGGGCGCAAGGGGCGTGATGTGACACACGATCAACCGGGGAGCGCTCCACGGATTTACCGGGGAGTGCTCCCCGCGTCTGGGCGCGCCGCTGGACGACATCGCCACCGAGGACCTGCTGTTCACCCTGGCCGCGCTCGGCAGGGTGGTACCAGCCTCGGTCGCCGTCAGTCCGGACGCCTGGCGGCGTTACCTCGCCCTGCTGCTCGACGGGTTGCGCGCCGAGGCGGCGCGCCCGCTTCCGGTACCGCCGCTCACGCTGGACGAGCTGGGCGGTGTGCTGCGCGGACTCGGGCCGCACCGGGCGTCCCGTACGACTCAATGATGACAACCGCTCCCGCGTGGTACCGGAGTTTGACGTCACAACCCACGTACAGGTTGATCCGGCGAACTGCCTCCCGCTCATAGGTTCTTGGTCGAGACCGGTGACGGCGACCAGGAAGACAGGCACATATGTACAGCAAGGCGTTCGCTCCCGAGTACCAAGGCGTTCTGGGATCCGCTCTGTCGGTGAACTCCTCGTACGAGGAGGTGCTGGCCAAGGCGACCGAGGAGCAGCGCCGTTCGACGCTCGGGTACGCACGGGCCGGGCTCGCGGTCGCCGAGGCGAACCGGCGGCTGGGCCGGGTGGCCGACGCCGAGCGTGCCTGGCGGGACAGCTACCGTGCCGCGAGCCGTGCGGGGGACAGCGCGGCGATGGCCTGGGCGCTGTGGAGCGGCGGCACCCTGGCCCGCCAGCGCGGCAGGCTCGCGCTGGCCCGCCGCTGGCTGGCGGCCGCCGCCGAGTGCGCGGAGCGCGGCGGTGACCGGATCGCCCGCGGATACGCCCTGGCCGGGCTTGCGGAGACCGGCCGCATCCAGGGTGACTACGCGGCCGTCACCGAACTGCACGAGCGGCTGCTGGCCGAGGCCCGGGCGCACGGTGAGGCCCGGCACACGGTGTGGGCGCTGGAGGGCATCGCGCAGATGCACCGCAACACCGGTTCGTATGACACCGCGTTGGCGATGTTCGAGGAGGCCGCCGAGATAGCCGCGGCCGCCGAGGACGCCCGCGGCCATGCGTGGGCGCTGCGCGGCATAGCCGACGTGCTGTCGGTACGGGGTCAGACCGAGCGGGCGCTGGAACTGCTCACCGAGGCCGAAGGCATCTGCCGTGCCATGCGGTTGGAGAGCGCGCTCGCGTACAACCACAAGATGCGGGGGAACGTACTGTTCCGCTCCGGTCGGTATGAGGAGGCGCGCGAGGTCTACTCCGGCGCGCTGGAGAAGTTCCGGGCCATCGGGGAACCGCGCGGAGAGGCGTTGTCCAGGTTGGGCCTGGTCAAGTCCCGTGCGTATCTCGGCCGTTCGGCGGCGCAGACCGAGGCGGAGCTGGCGGAACTGGACGAAACGTTCCGCCGTATCGGCCTGGACCACGCCCGTTCCATGCTTCGGCGCTTCCGCGCGGAACTGGAGGGCCAGACGGCGGCCTGAGGGTTCCGGTTGGGGACGAGCGGACAGCCGCCGAGGTTGTGGCATCGGGCGAACGCGGGAAGCCGCCGTGCCGGGGCCTGGGGGCGTGCCCCCGAAAGGCAATCCGCCGCGACGCCCAGCAACCACCGTGGCGGAGACCGGCGGTGCCAACCACCGCACGCCGAAGGGGCCTCAATGCCGGTGCACCGCGTCCGGGAGGCTCGGGTCGCCCGGGTGTTCGTAGCCGGGCGACAGATGGATGAGCGCGGCTCGGCGACCGGCGAGCCAGTCGTCGAACGCCTGCCCGCGCGCAGCGGAGAGCAGGTCATCGTGGATGGATTCGCGTACCGCGTCGTAGGGGAGTACCGCACCCTGCTCGACGCCGTCGAGGACGGCGACATGCCAGCCGAAGACCGTCCGCACCGGTCCGATCCACGCCCCCGGCGCCGCGCCGAACACCGCGTCCTCGAAGGGGCCGCTGAGCTGCCCCCGAGTCAGCGTCTCGGGAGCGCCGAGGTCGTCGCGGCGTACGGCGGCGGCCTGCGCCCGGGTGTTGCGAACCGCCTGCCGCACGGTACGCCGCTCGGGGCGGGCCCACAGATCGAGGTTGTCCCGGTAGTACCGGAACAGTTCCGCCTCGCTGACCATCACGTCCGCGGTGACCCGGTCGAACAGGGCCCGGGCGGCCCGGTCGAGCGCCGGATGCGAGCCGTCATGGGACGGGACGCTGTGTCCGGCCTCATGCAGCAACAGCGCCTCGGAAGCCAGTAGTTGGGCGACCCAGCGGCGCAGTCGCACCCCCGCCGGCGTGCCGTCCTTCGGCAGCCGTGGGCCCAGTGGCCCGTTCCGGATGGCGGCCAGCCGCTCGTCCAGCTCGACGGTGGTGATCACGCTTCCGCCTACCCGGGCGACGACCTGTCCGGCGGCGCTCATGACGGACTCGCCGCCGTGTGGCCCTCGTCGCTGTCAACGCTCTGCCGGGGCGCGGGAGCCTGCGCGGAGGAACTGATGATGATGGACGCGGTCGGGGTGTAGATCAGCCGCCCGAAGTACATCAGCTTCACCAGCGCCCACCAGTTGCCCGGTCGGGCGCCACCCGGAGCGTTGATCTCGAAGGCGACCGTGCTCTCGCCGCCCGCCGGAACCGAGAACGGCTGGCTCCACGGCCCGCTGATCGGCCAGATCGCGTAGGGGGTGATCAGCTGGGCCTCGCCGTGGATGGACGAGCGCGCGGTGTTGCGCAGCGTCACGGACAAGTGGCCGGTCTGTCCCGGGGACACCACGATGTCCTGGACCGCCAGGGCCGCGTCCAACTCCGTGGTCGGCGCCCGCTGTTCGGGCCGTTCGGGCACGACCAGCCGTGCCTTGCGGGTGATCTTGTCGATGGACAGCGCCAACGCCCGTTCGAAGGCGGACTCCACCAGCTGCTCGGTCGGATCCGAGCCGGGCAGCACGGTCCGGGCCGGGGCGGTGGTGGCCCGCGCGGCGGGCACATGGTCCACGGTCACCACGTCCTCGTGGACCTGTCCGCGCCCGTCCGCGGTGCGGACGGCCACGAAGTACCGCCCGCTGGGGCCGTTGGGCTGGACACGCACGGTGTACCGCAGATGCGCGCCGGGGGAGAGCGCGTACATGCGGTTCGGGGGGCTGGCCGTCCAGCCGTCCGGAACGATCACCTCGACCATCCCCGCGACCTGCTCGCGGGTGTGCGAGGAGGCGACGGTGACCGTGAGGTCGTAAGGGCCGTGTCCGGTGACGGCGGTCGGCTCGGCCTCGATCGAGGCCATCCGGTAACCCATCGACGCGGCGCCCTTGTTGTGCCGCCAGTACCGCGCGAAGACCGGTTGGGTGGGCTCCGCGCTCGGCGCCAGCTCCGGCCGCGTGGCGCCCGGCACCCCGCGTGGACGCCCGGCGGGCTCGCGCGGGGTGGCCACCATGGTGCGGATCTCGAACGCGCCGAGCTCGGTGGTGATTCCGCCCTCCGCCCCCGCGATCGAACGGGCCTCCTGCTCAAGGGGATTGACGTTGGCCGGGAAGTCCAGCGGGCGGAAGAACCGGAACCGGGCGGTGGTCGGCCGCCCGGTCGACTCGTACGCCCGCAGCACGACCCCGGCGGACGGGTCCACTTCCGTACCGGCCATCGACGCCATCGGGTTGCCGTGCGGCTTGAGCGCGGTGACCACCACGCCGTCGCCCTCGGCGGCCAGGAACTCGGCGGCGGCGCCCAGTTGGCCGTGGTGCACGCTCTCCTGCCGGGTGCTGAAGGGGTTGTTGTAGGCGTGGCCGCGTCGCGCCAGACCGGCGTCGCGCCAGTCGCCGCGGTGGCCGACCAGCGCGTACGAGAAGGTGTGGCTCCAGTGGTTGGTCTCGAAGTTCGCCCCGTCCGGCAGGGTGCGCCGCGGCGGGTCGATCCAGGTGCCGGACGGCCAGCCGGTGGAGGACCGCAGGATGCCCAGGTAGATGTCGCCGGAGTTGTCGATGGTGAAGCCCGGCAGGCCCCGGTTGAGCACGGCGAAGCCGTACGGCTCGACCCGACCGGTGGTGCCGTCGAGTTCGGCGGGCTGCACCACGTCGATCCTCGGCGCGCGGCGCAGTTCGGCGGCGAGGTCGTGCAGCGCGGTACGGGTGTCGGCCGGGGTGCGCCCGGCGACCACCAGGACTGGCAGGGTGCGCGGGCCGCGTAGGTCGGCGCGCGGCTGCCACGCCTCGGCCAGCGGCTTGTCGGCCGGTACCCACACCCGTGCGGTACGGCCTCGGGCGAGCTGGCGGTCGAGTTCGGCCCGGTACCCGGGCGGGGCCGCGGCCAGTACCGCCGCGGTGAAGTCGTTCTCGGCCGGCCCGCCGACGCTGACCCGCACGTCGGGCAGGTTGGAGTCCACGTCCAGGCTGCCGTAGCGCGAGCCGTCGTGGGTGGAGGTGGTGGCGGTGACACCGGTGGCCACCAGCGCGGTGACCGCGTCCCGCGCCGCCTGCGCGTACTCGGTGATGTCGGGCACGACGACCTCGGCGACGCTCACCGCCCGCGCGGCCCGCACCGTGTCGCCGCCCGCCGTGTTCACCAGCGCGACGACCAGCGTCGCGCCCAGCTCGACCCAGTTGTAGGCGGGGTACTCCAGGGTCCACTTCGCGTCCGCGTAGTCGACGTTGGGGAACCCGAAGCCCCGTCCCACCACCGCGTCGCCCACCTCGGAGACCGGCATGCCGCCCTCGACGGCGGGTTGGAAGCGCACCCGCATCAGGCGGTTGGTGCCGGTGAAGCCGTCGATGCGGGTGGTCAGATCGACCCGGTCGACGCCGTCCCACAGGGTGATCTCCTGTGCGTAGCGGCACAGTTCGAAGTCGGCGGAGACGGTGATGCGCTGCCCGACGGGGGAGTGCTCCACGCTGACGGTCGCCGGATAGGCCGAACTCGCCGCGACCGGGCCGCCCTTGGGAACCGTCACCCACGGTCCGCCGGACGGGGCGCCGGGGCCGTCCTCGTACTCGTCGTACGCCAGCAGTTCGTTGGCGAGGCAGCCGGGCCGCAGCATCTGCTTGGCCGCCTTCTTGTCGTACAACGAGGTGATGGCGCCCCCGCGTTCGTAGTCGACGGTCAGCCGGTAGTACTCGTTCTCGATCGTCAGGCCGTCCGACTTCGCCCAGGTCGGCCCGTCCAGCGGGGCGTTGGCGGGGATGACGTGGTACGTGGCGTAGCCGGTGGCCGGAACGTCATGCGCGACGAACGCCAGCGTCACCGAGTCGAGGGTGCCGTCGGGATGCCGGGTGAGGTGGTCCACCTGGACGGGCACGCTCTTGCCGGTGGAGTCCAGCAGGGCGATGCCCACCGGGCCGGGCGCGGGGAACTCCACGGTGGCCCGGGCGGCGTCGGTGCGCGGCCAGGACATCGCGTTGAACACCAGCACCGGTGTGCCGGGCCCCGAGGTGTCCGCGTGCGCGGCGATCAGCGCCTGGGCGCCGTCCAGCGCGGTCCGGCCCAGCTCCAGCGCCTCCCGCCAGCCGCCCAGCAAGTCCAGGTAGACCTGGTCGCACTCGGAACCGGTGATCGCGTCATGGTGGGCGCCGAAGCAGAGCTGTCGCCACGCCTTGTCCATCGCCTCCACGGGATAGCGGGCGCCGAGCAGGGCCGCGACGGTGGCGAACCGTTCCGCCGCGAGCAGGGTGTTCTCCGCCTGCCGTTGTGCCTGCTTGGTGTCGATGAACGAGATGTCCTTGCCGGTGAAGATGGGGTTCATGTCCCGGGTCTGGGGGGACAGCGCCACCTTGTCCCGGGCCAGGTCCCGGCGCACCGCGTCGAAGAACTCGCTGGGCACCGCGGTGACGAACTTGGGCCAGACGTACTTGTCGGCCCAGGAGCGGTGGATGCGGGTAACCCAGCGGTTCGGCGGCGAGTAGTCGGTGCCCACCGGCAGCAGGCAGTTCTTCGTGGCGGCGACCGACTTCAGGTCGCGGAACAGCTCGTAGGTGGCGGCCTCGGCGGTCGGCAGGTCCTTGGCGGTGTCCATCCACCAGCCCGCCGAGTAGTGGTTGGGCATGTAACTGGTGAGCAGCGCCCTGCCGCTGGGAGCGATCCAGTCGAACTCGCTGCGGAACTGCATCCGCCGGTTGTCCCCCACACAGCTCTTGGGCCCCCACTCGTGGTGCGGTCCGCGCGCCCAGGAGCTTGAGGTCAGACCGGCGTCGGCCATGATGCCGGGGAACTGCGGGTCGTGCCCGAACACGTCCAACTGCCAGGTGCTGCGCGGCGTCCCACCCAGAACGTCGCGCTGGTACCCCACGCCGTACACCGCGCTGCGGATGGTCAGTTCCATGCTGGTGAGGTTGGTGTTCGGCTCGTTGTACAGTCCGCCGACGAACTCCAGCCGTCCCTCGCGCAGCAGTTGCCGCACGTAGTCGCGGTCCTCGGGGCAGGTGTCCCAGAACGGCTTGAGGTAGTCCAGCTCGGCCAGTACGAACTTGTAGTCCGGGTCCCGCCGCGCCATGTCCAGATGTGCCTGGACCAGGGTCAGGCCGGGACGCTGGAAGCCGGAGTTCTCCCAGGACTCGGTGTAGGCGCCCTGGGTGTTCCACCAGACCGGGTCGTAGTGGTAGTGCGAGACCATGTACATCGTCCAGCCGGGTTCGGCGGCGGTGATCCGTGCCGACTGGACGTCCCGGACGTCCGCGGTGCGCGCCTCGACGCGGGCCCGGTGCACCGTGCCCTCGGTCTGCGGTGCGGCGTAGACGACGCCGACCTCGATGGTGTCCTGGTGGCCGGGCGGCAGGTCCGTGACGGTGGCCGGGTCCGGGACGCCGATACCGTCCCCGGTCAGGCTGATGGTCGCCGGGGAGTCGGAAGTCAGAGGCCGGGCGCCGATGTTGGCGACGGTGACGTGCACCAGTTGGCGAGGCGCCTTCTCGGTGCCCGTGAACAGTTCCGTCGACGCCACCGAGGTGACCTTCACCGCCGCCGCGTCCACCGCCGGTTGTGCGCTGACCGCGATCAGCTTCAACGCGGGGGCCTCCGGCAAGGTCAGGCTGACCGCCTGCCGTGCCGGGTCGAACGGCACCACCTGGAGGAACAGCCGTACCCGCGGCCCCGCGTCGCCCGCCGGCCGGTGCCGGTGCGTGGTCTCCACGGCCACCGCCTCCAGGAACTGGGGCAGATGCGCCCAGTCGGTGAACCGCAGCGGTACCGACTCGCTGCCACCGTCCGCGTAGCGGACCAGCGCCTCCTTGCTGACCGAACCGCCGGAGGCGGCGCCGATCAGGTACAGCATCGAGTGGCGGCCCTCCGGCACGTCGAGCGTCTGGCCCGACGCGGCCAGGAAGCTCTTCTCACCCGGCTCGTACGTCGGGAACACGAACGGCAGCCCGGCGACCCTGGTGTGACCGGAGGGCAGTTCCTCGGCCGGGAAGGCCCAGCCGTGACCGTCGAAGTCCCCGGTCGAACGGTCGGAGTCGTACGACGCGCCCTCCAGGTCGTAGGGCAGTGGCAGCGGCACCGCCTCGGGCACCGTCACCCCGGCCCGCGCAGCGGCGGTCGTGCCGCCGTCCATACCCACCGCGGCCGCTGACGCCACCGCCAGCGACGCCAAGAACCTGCGGCGGCTCACATTCGCCGCGCGCTCCTCAGGCAGCCCAGACACGGCACCTCTTCCAGGTCGACGTCTGTCCACGGCGGTCGGGCCGCCGGTCTCCCGCCAAAGATGCCAGGACAAACCTGTAAAGATCACCACAAACATGGACTTACCGATCAACTATGCAAATACGACCGGGCCGCCGGTCGTGCGGGGCGACGAGCCGGATGGCGCATTGAGAATTGGTTTTCATTTTCATAAAGCGATACGGTGGGGAGTCGAGCACCATCCACCAGCGAAAGGGAGCCATGTCCGCGCACTGCCAACTCACCGGCCGCCAGCCGGGGTTCGGCCACAACATCTCGCACTCGCACCGGCGCACCAAGCGGCGCTTCGACCCCAACGTGCAGCGCAAGCGGTACTGGCTGCCGAGCGAGGGGCGGTACGTACGGCTGACGCTGAGCACCAAGGGGATCAAGACCGTGGACGTCATCGGGATCGAGGCCGCGGTCACCCGAATCCGGGCGAGGGGAGAGAAGGTCTGATGGCGAAGAAGAGCAAGATCGCAAAGAACGAGAAGCGGCAGGAGATCGTCGCGCGGTACGCGCAGCGCCGGGCCGAGCTGAAGGAGATCATCGCGAGTCCGCGGTCCTCGGACGAGGAACGGCTCGCCGCCCAGCGAGAGTTGCGGCGTCAGCCGCGCGATGCGAGCGCCACCCGGGTCCGGAACCGGGATTCGGTCGACGGCCGCCCGCGCGGCCACTTCCGCGCGTTCGGGCTCTCCCGCATCCGACTGCGGGAGATGGCCCATGCGGGGGAGCTGCCGGGGGTGACCAAGAGCAGCTGGTAGCCGCGCCAGTTTTTCGGGGCCGGGTGGGGGTTGCTGTGGGTTCGGCACCGCCGGACCCGAGCCGTCCCGGTTGCTCACCGTCGCGGCAGTGTCCTTGGCGACGACCGTACGGCGGCTTCTCGGCGCGGCGGCGGTAAGAAGTGCCCGCCGCGACGGCGAGCAACCCCCACGGAGGGGCCTGCCGGTATCGACTCACCGCAAATCCCACCCGCCCCCGGAAGATTCGAGTTGCGTGGGCGGCCATCGGGCGCGGTGACGCTTTACGGAGGGAGCGGCGACGGGGGGCGCGATGGGTAGCTCATCGCAGAAGACTGGTCGAGCGTCGGACCGGCCACGGACCGCCCTCACGCCGCCGTCCACCGGTCGATCGCGTGACGGCATCCAGGCGAGCAACGGTTCACCCGGTTCACGGAGCAACCACGTCGCCGGGGCACGAGGCCGACGGGGTGGCCCCGCATACGACACCATCCTCGCCGCGCGGTCGGAGATGAACCCCCGCCACCGGCAACGCGGGCCCCAGCGCAACAGCAGGTGGGGCCAGTGCTCGTCCCGGCAGGCTGCGTAGGATCCGTGAATGTCTTCCACCAACTACCTTGTGTCTGGGCGCCGGGTGGCTGTTCGGCATGTCTGTCGCCGCGACCACCAGGAACTCAGGGCATTGGCCGAGGAGAGCGACGAGCTGCACCGCCGGTGGCTGCCAGCTCGCGAGAACTCGACAGAGGCGTTCGAAAGTTACCTCGAACGTTTTGCGCAGCCCACCCACGAGGGGTTTGTCATCTGCCTGCGGAACACGGGAGCGATCGTGGGCGGTGTCAACGTCAACAACATCGTCCGGGGCACCCTCCAATGCGGATCCTTGGGCTATACCGCCTACGCCTCAACGACCGGCCGCGGCTATATGACCGAGGGGCTGGGGCTCGTCATGCGGCTTGCGTTCGGCGAGTTGGGACTGCACCGACTGGAGGCGAACATCCAGCCCGACAACACGCCTTCGCTGAACCTCGTCAGGAGACTGGGGTTCCGGCGAGAGGGGTACTCGACCGCTTTCCAGTTCATCAACGGCGCGTGGCGGGATCACGAACGCTGGGCCATCACTGCTGAGATGGCCCAGAGCGCGGCTCCACAGCGCGTGGAGTGAACCCGCCGCGCCGGGGGCAACCCGACGAGCTGACCAAGGTCAGGCCACACGACTCGACTGCTTGCCGCCCCCCTTCTCCGGGGCGCCGGGTCCCGCAATGGGAATGACCGCTTCAGCGAAGATCAGTTGGCCCTCTGCCGTGGTGGTGCGACCAAATGCCGCCGCCACACGCCCGCGAACTCGCAGTCGTGCTCGCCAACGCACCATTCCCGGCCGACGAGGAGATGCGCCCTGAGACGCCGAGCACGGGCACAAGTGCTCCTGGTACTGGTGACCAACGCAACCGGGCGCGGGGCGCGGCGCGCCTGTCGGGCGACGTTGCCCGCACTGGTGCCCGTCCAGACATTCCCCGCCCGCTTCCCGTTCGGGGAGTCTGTTGGTCAGTCTCTGTCCGAAGTCGAGGAGATGTTCATGCGGGCGCACGGGAAACAAAGGGATCAGAGCGGCACCTCACAGCGCTCGCTGGTAGCGGCCGAACGCCAGCAGCAGGCCGCGCACATCCAGGACTGCCGATCAACCGGCTGGACGCCGGCGACCGTCGCTGCTTTGCAGCGCACGGCGGGCAATGCGGCCATGCAGCGCGCCCTGGCCCACGACCAGCACACGCACGGCCCTGGATGCGGCCACCAGGAGATGGCCCCAGTCCAGCGCTCGACCGTCCCTGACGTACTACGCGGCCCCGGCAAGCCGCTGGATGACGAGGTCCGCGCCGACATGGAGGGACGCTTCGGCGAGGACTTCTCCGATGTGCGTGTGCACACCGGTCCCGCCGCCCAACGCTCCGCCGCCGAAATCGGCGCACGCGCCTACACGTCCGGAAACCATGTGGTCATCGGCGAAGGCGGCGCTGACCGGCACACTCTCGCCCACGAGCTGACGCATGTCATCCAGCAGCGTCAAGGGCCGGTAGCAGGCACCGACAACGGCGACGGGCTCAAAGTCTCCGACCCCTCGGACCGGTTCGAACGTGAAGCCGAAGCGCAGGCGCATCGCGTGCTGCGTGGACCCAGCCCCGTGCAACGCGCGCAGGCCGCAGGACTCAGCGGCACGGTGCGGCAGTCGACGGCGGCGACCATGGAGAGTGTGCAACGCGTCCACTACGAGCCAGGCGCAACCGTCACCGCCCACCCCGGCTTCTCCGTCACCCTGCAGGCAACACTCAACGGCGTCACGATCGGAACCTTCAGCAGCGAAACCACCCCGTACTCGCCCGGTGATCACGCCGAGGACCAGTTGGTGGACGAGATCGAGGCAACCATCGCCGGGATGTACGGGAATCCCGCAGTCGCGCAGGCCCTGGCCGCGGGGCAGGGCGGCGTGCACGCTCTCGCCATCCACCTCACCGCGAGTCCCTGCTCCAGCGCGAGGCGGACCTGCACCAAGGTCGACGGTGCCGAAGGGTGCGCCGAAAGACTCATCGCCCTGGCGCAACACGGCTATTCCGGGCACCGGTTTGCCATCAGCGTTCGCGCACATCACCTGTACCAACCGCGGTTGAACGGCGTTGACGCCCAACAAGCGTCGGCGCAGGCTGTCGCTGACATGAGGAGCGCGGGAATCAACGTGACGATCGGCTAGCGCCCGCTTCCCCAGCAGTCGTTGATCACGAATGTGACCGTGTTCCTGAGCGCTGGGGCGAGCACTGTGGGCGACTTGGGGTGTGGCGCTGCACGGTCAGGTTCCGGACACGTCGGTCGGATGCAGAAGACAGCGCCGAGATGCGTGCGAAGTGAGCCCGCCGCACAGTCTCTGGCGACGCTGGTTCTCAAGCTGAGTTGATGTACCAGCTGGAGGGCCTGCCCGTAGTCCTTCCATTGCGGAGCAGCACAATGGGGGAACCACGGACGTCGGCCACAGCGCTCCAAGTGGAAGAATCGCAGCATGGCTGAACAGATCATTGCCGCATGCGACGGCGCGTCGAAAGGTAATCCCGGGGCCGCCGCCTGGGCATGGGTCCTGGCGGCCCCGGATGGCACGGTCGACCGCTGGGAAGCCGGGCCGCTGGGGATCGCCACCAACAACGTGGCCGAACTGACCGCCCTGCGTGAGCTTTTGGCGTCCACGGACCCCACCGTCCCACTTCAAGTGCGGATGGACTCCCAGTACGCGATGAAGGCGGTCACGGACTGGCTGCCCGGTTGGCGTAAGAGGGGTTGGAAGACCGCAGCCGGAACCCCTGTTGCCAACCGCGACCTGGTGGTCCGAATCGACGAACTGCTCACAGGACGCGCGGTCGACTTCGTCTACGTGCCCGCACACCAAGTGGACGGAGATCCCTACAACGATGTCGCGGACCGCGCGGCCAGCTACGTGGCCCGCACACAGCAGGCTGCCGGCACCTCTCTCGGGTCAGAGATGCCGCCACAGGAGGGCCCGCAGCGCACGGGCCGACCGAGCGGGGGCGCCAAGGCTCCGGCGAACTCCCGCCGGGGCCGGTCGGCGCGTAGCGCGGGCGCCACGGTCAAGGCGAAGTTCCCCGGGCACTGCCCCTGCGGGCGTCCATACGCGCAAGGGGAGACGATCGCGAAGACTCCACGGGGCTGGGGCCACCCGTCCTGTGCCACGAGCACCGCACCCGCCACATAGGTTCTGGGCAACGGGAAACCACGGAGCCGATCTGCGCGGCGCGCGAACCCCGACGGCACAGCCGTCATCCGCCAGGTCGGATCCGTACTCGCCGAGCAGAACGAAGAACGGGCCGAGGCCCGCCGCTACATGGGCCGCGAAATCCTCGCCAAATTCCGCCTCCACCCGATCGAGTCAGAAACCGACGAACCCACCGCCTCCACCGAACTCACAGACAGGCCCTGGTACACCAATCCCTGGCCGGTTCATCGATGTCCTTGGGCCCACATGACGATTGGCTCATTGGGTCTGCTCGTGTCCGGTGAACCTGTTGATCAGGCTGTGGGGTGCGTTGTCGCCGAACATGAGCTGGTGGATGCGGACGGCTTCGGTGGCCTCCGCGGCGCTGCGGCGGAACAGTGCCTGCTCGTATTCGGTGAGCGCGGCCTCGACGTCATCGGGGTGCGCGGCGATGGCCTTGCCGAGTTCAGCGCCGTCATACATGGCCAGATTGGCGCCCTCACCGGACGGAATCATGAGGTGAGCGGCGTCGCCGAGCAGGGTCACCCCCGGCACCCGATCCCACTGGTGCCCATTGGGCAGCGTATTGACGGGGCGCAGGACCGGCACGATGTCACCGTCGGTCATGAGCGCCGTGAGCTCCGGCGCCCAGCCGTCGAACTCCTGCATGATCCGCGCGCTGGCCGCGGCGGGATCGGTGAAGTCGATACAGGCGAACCAGTCCTGCGGCTTGAGGAGCGTCACGTAGGTGTGGAGGGTCCCGCCGCTCTCGCGGTGAGCCTGGATCCCCTTCCCCGGTGCGAGCGCGAACAGGGACCCGCCGCCGACGGTTTTCGCGCTGGTGGGGTGCCGGGTGTCGCTGTCGAACAGGTAGGTCTCGACGAAGGTCAGGCCGGCGTACTCGGGTGTGGCGCTGGAGAGCAGCGGCCGGACTCGTGACCACGCGCCGTCCGCGCCGATCAGCAGGCTCGTGGCGACGGTGGTGCCGTCGGCGAAGGTCACCTCGTGGCGGTTGTCGCCAAGGGTACGGACGCCGCTGACCTTGTGCCCCCACCGGACGGTGTCGGCCGGCAGCGAGTCGAGCAGGATCCGTCGCAGCTCACCGCGCTGCACCTCGGGGCGTCCACCCGTGCTGTCGTCGGCTATGTCGAGCAGCACGGTCCCGTCCCGGTCGAGGAACCGGTACTGCTGGCGGCCCTCCAGGATGAGGCCGCGGAACTCGTCGATCAGGCCCGCCGCCTGCAGCGCGGGTTGGCCGTTGTGGTCGTGGATGTCGAGCATCCCGCCCTGCGCGCGGGCCGTCGGTGAGGGCTCCGCCTCGTAGACCGTGGCCGGGATGCCCTGGACGTGCAGGACGCGGGCGAGGGTGAGGCCACCGAGTCCGGCGCCGATGATCGTGACGGGAGTGCCCATTTGTGTTCCTTCGGGATCGAGGCCGCCGTCGGTGAGGTTCGGCCAGTCGCTCTGGTATGTCGTTCCACTCTGGTATGCCGTTCCAATGTTGGAACGACGCTCCAGGCGTGTCAAGATGGCGACATGGCAACGCGGACGCGCCGGTCACAGCGGCGCACAGAGGCGCTCTCCCGGGAGCGCATCGTCGAGGCTGCCGTCGAGCTGCTCGATGCTGCCGGCGAGGGCGGGCTGACGTTTCGGGCGCTGACCGAGCGCCTTGCCACCGGGCCCGGGGCGATCTATTGGCATGTGGCGAACAAGAGCGAGCTGCTCGACGCCGCGACCGACGCCGTCGTCGCCGCCGCTCTGGCCATCGAGCCCGCCGAGTCTCCGGACGCGCCGAGGGGGAAGATCCGCGCTGTCGCGCTCGGCTTGTTCGACGCGATCGACGAACACCCGTGGCTTGCGACGCAGCTCGCCACGCAGCTCTCCCGCAGTCCCTGGGGGTCGGTGACGCCGCGGATCTTCGAAAGCATCGGTCGGCAGGTCGGTGCCGTGGGTGTGCCCGAGGGCAGCCAGTTCACAGCGACCTCCGCGTTGGTGCACTACATCCTCGGCGCCGCTGGCCAGAACGCCGCGAACGGCCGCGTTCTCGGGCCCGACGTGGACCGCGGCGATTTCCTCGACGCCGTCTCGAAGGCATGGGAGGAACTCGACCCCGACGACTACCCGTTCACCCGGTCCGTCGCGGACCAGATGCGCGAGCACGACGACCGCGAGCAGTTCCTCGCCGGAATCGATCTCGTCCTCGCCGGCATCACTGCTCTCCACCTGCCCAACGGGCAGGCGAGCGCCCCACCCGCCACCTGAGCCGGGCGAGCCCTTCGGCTCCGGCCACCCGCGCGGACCCCAAGGGGGCTACGGCCCGCAGCAGTGGTCACCGGGCCTGCGCGACGCCGCTGGCCATGTCGAGGCGGACTTCGCCGAGCCGATGCGAAGAACGCCGGTACTTTCAGCGCCCGCGTCAACTGACAGTGCTCACATCCGCCACCGGCCCGCAGTTCACGTAGCAGCAGACGCCCCTGCGGCGCGTACGCAAAAACGCACCCTGGAGTTCAGCCGCCGCGGTGACCACAGCTTGGCCCCATCGGGGGCCACGGGCTCTCCGTCAGGTGAACCAGCGTCGCGCTTGCCCGGTGAGGACGCGGCCGAACTGCAGCTCGGGAAAGTGAGCACCGGCGCCAAGGGTGGTGCCGTCCTCAAGTTCACGGAACAGTCGTTCGCGGACCTGTTGTGCGAGTTCGTGGTCGACGTCGCCGATCGATCGCCAGGCGGGTTCGTCGAGCTGTACCGGGCAGACGATCGCGTCGCCGAGGAGCAGCGCGCGGCGGCCTGCGGAAGAGACGACGACGCACAGATGTCCGGGGGTGTGCCCTGGTGTCAGGGTCAGGGTGACGCCGGGCGCGACGGTGGTGTCGCAGCCGACGGGCCGGAGGCGGTCACCGCGCTCGGCGGCGGCGCGGAAACCATGCCGGATGTGGTCGAACATCCACACGTCAGGGTTGGCTACGAAGTGGTCCCAGTCGTGCGCGCCGAACCAGATGCTGGCGTGGGTGAATACCGGGGAGGCGTCCGGGGCGAAGAGCCAGCCGCAGTGATCGGCGTGCAGGTGGGTGCAGATGACGTCGGTGATGTCCGGCGGAGCGACGCCGACGGCGCGGAGCCCGAGCAGAAGCTGGCCGCCGACCAGGAGTCGGCGGGGGCCATCGTCACGCATCTCTGGTCCCATACCGGCGTCGACAAGGATCGTGCGGTCACCGGTTCGCACAAGGAAACAGCCGATGGGCAGCCAGGCCATCGCGTGGCGGGTGAAGAGGTCCTCATGGCCGTCGGCGCGGGCGTGGGCGCCGAAGTAGGCGGGGGAAGCCCGGAAGGTCCCGTCGGCGATGGGGTGGATGTCGATGTCACCGATCAACATGGGTCTCCCTAGGTGCGAGTCACTGGCCTGGCGCGGACACTCGCAGGGGCGACTCAGGCACCAGCGCTACCGCGAGCCGCTGCTCCTACCGATGTAACCAGGCAGGCGGCGGCTGACCACTTCCGTCATGGCACCGGGGTCCTACCCGCCTGGTTACCCCGGCCGCACCGCCGTGACGACGTAGTAGTCGAGGATCCGCCGCTCGTAGGCTCGCAGGAAGTTCCGCGGCCAGGTTCCCGGAGCCCACCACCGGCTGAGCCAGCGGTCCCATCCGGGCCAGACGTGCGGCCCGATCGATTCGACGCGCCCCCCCGTGAGCCCGGCTGCCGCGAACGCGTCCACGAGCGCTTTCACCGGCCGCGCGATGTCCAGGCCGTTCGCGTACGTGTCCAGCAGCCCCGCGAGTTCCTCCGGCCGACCCGGCGCGTCGTCCACGGTGAAGAAGCTGGCGACAGCCGCGCGGCCGCCCGGTCGCAGCACCCGCGACGTCTCCGCTGCGAAGGCGACGATATCCGGGAAGTGCTGAGCGGCCTCCACGCTGATGACGGCATCGAACTCGCCGTCTTCCAACGGCATGTGTTCCGCGGCCCCTTGGACGAACCGCAGACGTCCCGGCTCCTCCCGCAGCAGGCCGGCGTGCGCGTCGCGCGCCCGCTGCAACTGCTCCGGATGAATGTCCATGCCGGTAACCGCGGCGGGACCGTATTCACGCAGGGCCACCACGCATCCCATCCCGAGCCCGCAGCCCACTTCCAGAACCTTCGGCTCCTTCAACAGCCCAGCGGCGTCCAGGACATACCGGTAGAGATCCTCCTGGCTGCGGACCCGCTCCGCCTCGTTGAGTGGCGGTCTCAGGTCAATGGCCCGCCAGTATCAGAAGTTGATGAACCCGCCGGCGAAGATCGGATTCCCACTCAGATCGGCTGGACCATAGGCCTCCTGCACCACGCGACGCATGGCGGGACAGGCCCGCTGACCACCGTCCGCCAACTCCGCCACTCCTCCCGAAAGCACAACCACCGGTTCGCGCACGGCCCTTCGCGATCCTGCCGCCCGTGAAATCCGCCCGACGGTGACAACGCCGCGCACGCTGGACGGTCACGGTCAGGACCGCCTGTCGCCTGGACCGAGCACCTCCCGTTCGAGGTCCTCTGCTACATACTCAGAGGATCACCGGTTCTTGAACTCCTCAATGGCTTCCCGGACCATGTGCTGCATCGCGGCGCTTCCGGTGTGCCCGGAGTCTTCGAAGATGTGCAGCCGCGCGTCCGGCCACACCTTCGCCAACTCCCACGCCGTCTGTACCGGGCTGCCCATGTCGTGTCGGCCGTGCACCAGCACCGCAGGGATCCCGGCCAGCTTGTGGGCGTCGCGCAGCAGTTGGTCCTCCTCCAGCCACGCGCCGTTGCTGAAGAAGTGGGCGCAGATCCGTACGAACGCGATCTGCGCGTCGACCTCCCGGTCGCTGTACATGCCGGGCACGCCGTTGGGCTCGTTGGAGATGACCGCGTCCTCCCAGGCGAGCCAGTCGGCAGCGGCCTTCTCCCGGATCGCCCGATCAGGGTTCTCCATCAGCCGCGCGTAGGCCGCCAGCAAGTCGCCACCCCGCTCGGCCTCGGGGACGCCGTCGCGGAACCGGTCCCACGCCTCGGGGTAGAAGCGCCCGGCGCCCCGGTAGAGCCAGTCGGTCTCGGAGCGGCGGGTCGTCGTCACCGCCTGGACGACTACCTCGCTGACCCGCTCGGGGTGCTGCTGCGCGTAGGCCAGGATGAGCGTCGAGCCCCAGGAGGCACCGTTCATCAGCCACTTCTCGATGCCGAGACGCTCGCGCAGCCGCTCCATGTCGTCGATCAGGTGCTGCGTGGTGTTCAGACCCATGTCCGCTGCCGGGTCGCTGGCGTGCGGGGTGCTGCGACCGCAGTTGCGCTGGTCGAAGCGGATGACGCGGTAGCGCTCGGGGTCCCAGGCCCTCGTCGGCCGCTGCGGTGCGCCCGATCCCGGGCCGCCGTGGACATGCAGAGCAGGCTTGCCTTCAGGGTTGCCGAGCTGTTCGTAGTAGATGCGGTTGCCGTCTCCGGCGTCGAGAAACCCATAGTCGTAAGGGCGGGTCGCAGGGTAGAGATCAACCATGACCGTCGATCCTACGGAGTGACCGTGGTTGAGCTCCGTGAGTCTTCCCAACGCGCCGCATTGGCAGGGGCGTTGACCTGACGCTACTCGGCCCCCTCGTGGGCGTGCGGGCATTCCGTTGGGCGCGAAGCCGTGCGACCAGCGGTGGGCAGGGGGGCGGCGAGGCAGTCAGTCGGCTCGTCGTGAGGTGTGCCGGGGTCGCCAGCGTCGCCCGAGATGGGCGGGGCCCCGTGCCTCTCGCGGAATTTCCGGTGGGTCTCCCTACTACTCGCGCAGGGTTTTTCTGTTCGGTGGCCTATTCGTGTGACGGGCGCAATATGACCCACGTCACATTAAGGGGGGTTCACTGTGATGCCCCCGATATGAGGCGCGTCACATACGAGGCCACTTAGTGGCAACCAGGTGCCCGCAAGCCGGGAATGGCGGGGGTCCATCCGCGAGTGAATGTCGCCGTACTAATCCAGGTCGTAGCCCACGCCGATTCTTATGTCTTGTTTTGCCCCTAATGCCTGGTTAATGCTTTTGGAGTCCCCGACGAAAGAGGTACCCCTCGCATGCTGCGCTTCACCAAGCCCTCGACCCGCCGCCTGACCAAGGCCCGTACCTTCGCCCTCAGCGGCCTCGCCGCCACCGGCCTGTCGGTACTCGCCGCGACCGCCGGCGCCCCGAGCGCATCGGCGGCCACCCAGAGCGGCAGCGTCGACAGCTGGATCAAGCAGGCCCTGGTCGTCATGCACGACAAGGGCATCCCCGGCAGCTACGACGGCATCCACCGCAACCTCATGCGCGAGTCCGCAGGCAACCCCAACGCCATCAACAACTGGGACTCCAACGCCAAGATCGGCACCCCCTCCAAGGGCCTCATGCAGGTGATCGACCCCACGTTCAAGGCCTACCACGTAACCGGTACCTCCTCGAACATCTACGACCCGGTCGCCAACATCACCGCCTCCGCCAACTACGCGGCACACCGCTACGGCTCGATCGACAACGTCAACTCCGCCTACTGAGCGCGCACTCCAGGCGAGACTCCCACCCCACGCGGGGCGACGGCACTCCAAGTGCCGCCGCCCCGCGCGGCGTTTGCGTTCGATCCCGGCGCCGCCCCACGGCAGGAGGCGTCGGTCATGAGGTGGTCGGAGTTCCAAGGCGGGGGTGGATGACCACAACGACTGCCCTGGTCAGGCCAACGAGGAGTGGGGTCACGTTCCCACCGACACCTTGACGGGGCAGCCGCAACGCTGAGCCGCTTCCGCCCCCTGTTGGATTTTCGAGCAGCGACACAAACGGTAGGAGCGGTCCAACTGACCTGCTCTCGCGTTACGGGCTGACCAGTCGGCAGGGGATGTCGAGGTCTTCCGTCAAGTGGTAGGCGGCGCAGACCCGGTGATAGCCGTCGGCGATGATCAGCGGCTGGCCTCGGACAAGGAGCACGGGACTGAGTTTCTTGCCATCCCGGACCTTGTGGATGTTGTGCCTCACGTGGATGTTGTCCGCGGGCAGCAGCGGCAGCTGAGACGCCCGCATGATGTCCTTCGCCTTCTTGGTGATCGTCCCGGCTTGGCGTAGTGCAGTCACGGCCCGTTCCACCTGCTCCGCATCGACGAGCAGATCCAAGTAGTCGGCGGCCGCCGGGAAATCGTGCTCTTCTGGATCCGGGAGCCACAGGTCCGCGGCAGACAGGTCGGGGGTACTCACGGCTTCCTCCCCAAGGCTAGGACGCGCTTGAAGAGATGGTACGGCGGCGCCGTCGCGGGCCGGGCGCATATTGGGCGCAACATCCCTGCCCGGATCTTCAGCGGTGAGCGATGGGGTTGTTCGTGTACCTGGAGAACTATGGGCCAGCGACCCGCGCCCTGGAGATGTCCGGCCGCTGAGCGTTGCCAGAGCACAGTCGAATCCAGCCACGTACGAATCGTGCGAAACGTCAGTTCAGGTCCGCGTAACTCCACCCATATCAGGCCGTCAGAGCTGCTCCTCCATCCCGATGGCCTCCTTGAGACACTGCCGTGCCTCGCCCTGCTCACCGCCCCAGTGGTGAAGCAGCGCGGTCGCGAGGGCATCCAGCTTCCGCTGGACAGCATGCTCCGCACGACGCTCAGCGTTCTTCAACAACGCCAGCAACAGCAGCGTGAGAGCCCCCATCGCGTCGCCCGCAACGTGCTGCCAGTCCAACGACAGACCGGCCACATGGACCGCGATGAACGCCCCGACGAGCAGGAGGCAGAACGAGAAGAACAGCGGCGAACTGGTCAGGTTCGAGCCCCACTCGGCAAGCCGGGCGAACGTGCCGCGCTGCGGGCCGCCACGCTCCGCAGGGTGTCTGATCATGACCTCGGCGCCGCGGGAGCGCCCAGCCGGGACAGGGTGTACATTCTCACGGCCCTACCAACGTCGGCCGCACGCATGCCGACACGGGACGCGGCTCACCTACACCGGAACGGACGCGCCCCGGTTCGCGGGCGTGTACCGGACCCTGGGCTCACGACCGCGCGGTCCAGCAGCGGCACGGCCCCCGCAGTCCCTCCTACGCTGTGCCTTCACCGTCCGTCCGGCGGCACCGCAGTTCGGCCGCCAGCAGGAAGAACCACAAAGCCACGGTCACCAAGTGGATCCGCTGGGCGATCCCATGCCCGCCCGGCCAGCCCACATAGGGGCCCACGGAGGAGATGGCCGCGGCCATGGACACCGGCATCAGCCACCGCGCCCAGCGTCCCACCAACGGCCAACGCCTGGGAGCCGAGTAGGCGGCGATGATGAACGCCGCCATGGAAGCGAACAAGGAGAAGTGCACCAGGGCACTGGTCAGGGTGTGCCAGAGGTTGTCGGCGGGACAGCCCGACTCCCTGTTGACGTGGATCCAGCGCCTGATCTTCGTGCGCCCAGCGCCAGTACGGCACCCCGTCCGAACCGAGAGATCGGCAAGGACATCGCGCACGGGCAGAGTTACCGTCGCACTCGGGGCGTACAACTGCGGCGTGGCCGTCGAAGTTGCGTGGCCAGCGACCGGAACCGGCGAAGCAGCAACAGCTGCTGCTGAGGCGCCACTGCGAGTGAAGCCCGTCAAGCGGTCTCCTCCAAGATCCCGAACGAGTCGTAACGTTCATAACGACCCGTACCGACTACCCGCCCCGCAACCGGCTCGACCGCCACTCGCACGAACGGTAAATCGCATCTTCGGGGCATTCGGGAACCGTGCCTGTACGGGCAGGTCGCCGGGACGAGGAGCCAACGACGCTGAACCGAACGCCGCGGTACCCGCGCGCACATGGAGGTACTCGAACCGGTGCGCCGGAACATCAAAGGGGTTGTGGTAGGCGCGGCAGCGGGTGTCGGGCTTTCACGGCTCTGCTCGGTAGGGAGCTCGATCAGCCGCTTCCAAGTGGGATCCCGGAGTGCCGGTTGCCGCCGGTGCTGTCACCGTCACTGGAAGTCGGCCGCGTGGTCCTTCGCCCACTGCGAGAACGGGACGGCGGGACGCCCCGTGACCTCCCGTACCCCGTCGTGTACCTCGGCGGGCACGCCGTCGCCTGCGGCGCGGTACGCGATCAGGACATCGGCGATTTCGGGGCCCGTGGACCGTGCCGTACGGGCGAGCTCCTCCTCGCGGCTGATCGGCTTGATCCGGACCGGCTTGCCGATGGCGTGCGCGATGAGCTCGACCATCTGCTCCTCGCTGAGCGACTCGGGGCCGGTCAGGTGGTAAGTCGCCTTGTGATGCGCTTCGTTGAGCAGCGCTTGGACCGCCACCGCCGCGATGTCCCGCTCGTGCACGGGCGAGTTGTGCGTGTTCGGGAACGCGGAGAGCACCACGCCGTCGGCGCGGATCGAGGGTGCCCACTGCAGCGCGTTCGTGGCGAACGCGCCGGGCCGCACGATCGTCCAGTCAATGCCCGACGCGATCAGCGCCTGCTCCGCCGCGATGTGGAACGCGGCGATGGCGTTCGGCTCCGCGCGCTTCTCGCCCGCCGACTGCGACGACAGCAGCACGATGTGCTCCACGCCCGCGGCGCGCGCCGCGTCCAGGAACGCGCCGATGCCTGCGGGCTCCGCGTACAGGAACACCTTGCGGACTCCGTCGAGAGCGGCCTCGAACGTGGTGGGGTCGGAGAGGTCGAGCCGCACGGCCGGCACGCCCTCCGGCAGCCGAGCCTCCTGGGGCTTGCGCCCGGCGGCCCGCACGGGCTCGCCGCGTTCCAGCAATTCCCGCAGGACGGCCGCGCTCACATGTCCTCGCGCGCCGGTCACCAGAATCGTCATGAGTTCTCCTGTCGAGGGGAAGCGATGGGTGTTCCCGCGCCGACCCGCCGCGAGCGGATCTTCCGCACGGACCTGTCGAACCGTATCGATGACCTCAACCGGCCAGTCAGCCCTGGAATTCCCAAGTTGACGCTGGCGAGTTTCGCGCCAACTGCCGTGTTCGCCAAGGACACCGGAGTCGACGCGGCGGTCGCCGACGCCGCGACCGCCTCGGCCGTGTTCACCAGGACGTGGGTATGGGCTCGGCCATTTCGGCGAACGTCGATGAAGCGCCGATTCGACCACGACCCGCTTTCGGCGGCTTCCCGCCAAGCGCAGCCGTAGGTCGCCAAGTTCAGGAGTCATCCTTTGGGACCGGATGCTGCGCGAGCGCGCTCCAGGAGCGCAGGAGGAGGTCGAAGGTGTCGACGACGACATCGCCCGGTACAGCGTCGGGGGTCAGCAGGTGCTGGACAAGGGGTGTGTGAGGCGCTGGCCTCGGCCGCGGTGGGAGCGTCGGGTGTGCCAGGTCGGGGCCGGAGTGTGGAATGTCCGACGGATTCCGGTGTGCCGTTTTCCTTTCAGCTTTCTCTTAGGGTTCCACCGCACAGTCCTCGGGCATGGGCACTCACCAGATCCAGAGCTCGGGCCCCGTCATCGCCATCGGCGCCGGCGGGACCGGCGGACACATCTACCCGGGGCTCGCGCTTGCCGAGGCGGTACTGCGGGCCGAGCCGGACGCGACCGTGGTCTTCACCGGCACTGAGCGCGGGCTGGAGACGAGGCTGGTACCCGAGGCCGGGTACCGGTTGCACACCGTCGACATGATTCCGTTCGACCGATCGCTCGGTTCCCGCCGCTTTCTGCTGCCTGCGGCGCTGGCCCGCTCCGCCGAACAGGCCCGCCGCATTCTGCGGGAGGTCGCAGCCGATGTAGCGGTGGGCATGGGCGGCTACAGCAGCGCGCCGCTCATCGCCGGTGCGCGCCTGGCCCGTATCCCCTCGTTGATACACGAGTCCAACGCGGTGCCCGGGCGCGCGAACCGCTTCTCGGCGTCTTTGACGCCCAACATCGCGGTCGCCTCCCGGGCCGGGGCGGCGGCCTTCGGCTATCGGTGCCGGGTCATCGGCATGCCGCTGCTGCCGCAGATCGCCTCACTGGACCGGGCCGCCTCCCGCCGACTGGCCCGGCGCCGCTTCGGCGTGCCGGAGGGCGTCCGGTTGATCGTGGTCAACGGTGGCAGCGCGGGCGCGGTACGGCTCAACGATGCGGCCGTCGAACTGGCGGGCCGCTGGCGGGACCGGCGTGACGTGCAACTGCTGATCAAGGCGGGCAAGGGCGGTCCAGGCCCGTTGAACGCTCGAATAGCCCAGCTCGGCGCCGAGTCGGTGGCACATGCGGTCGGGTACCTGGAGCGCATCGACCTGGCCTACTCCGCCGCCGACCTCATGGTCTGCCGCTCGGGTTCGGCCACCGTCGCCGAGCTCAGTGTCGCCGGAGTACCCGCCGTGCTGGTGCCGTACCCCTATGCGCCCGGCGACCACCAGACGCACAACGCCCGCGAACTGGTCGATGCGGGCGGGGCCGTGCTCGTCCCCGACACCGAAGCGACCGCGGAGCGCCTGCAGCGGGCAGTCGGCGCGCTGTTGGACACCCCCGGGCGTCTCGAAGCGATGGCACAGGCTGCCGCGTCCCCATTGCATGCCCACGCGGCGGATGAACTCGCCGACTGGGTACTCGACTTGGCCGCACAACACCGCCATACCAAGCAGACGAAGGAGATAGCATGAAGAACGACGCCACCACCTACTGGCAGGGCCGCACCGTACTGGTGACGGGAGCCGAGGGCTTCATCGGCAGCACCCTGGTCGAACAGTTGCTGGCCCGGGGCGCGAAGGTGCGTGGCTTCGCGCACTACAAGCCATACGGCGACCGAGGCCACCTCGCCAATCTGCAAAACGATGTCGAGATCGTCTCCGGCGACGTCCGCGACCCCGGCCGGGCGGCCGACGCCGTCGCAGGATGCGAAGTCGTCTTCCACCTCGCCGCCCTGATCGGGATTCCCTACAGCTACCAGGCTCCCGAGTCATACGTGCAGACGAACACCGCGGGCACACACAACGTCGCCGCCGCCTGCCTGCGCCATGGCGTGGCACGCATGGTCCACACCTCGACCAGCGAGGTCTACGGCACCGCCCGCACCGCCCCGATCGACGAGACGCATCCCCTGCAACCGCAGTCGCCGTACTCCGCTTCCAAGATCGGCGCGGACATGATGGCGCTGTCCTACGCCCATGCCTTTGATCTGCCGGTCTCCGTCGTCCGCCCGTTCAACACCTACGGCCCCAAGCAGTCGGCCCGCGCGGTCATACCCGCAATCCTCGGTCAGCTCCACGCCGGTGCGACGCAGATCAAACTTGGCGCGACCACGCCCACCCGAGACTTCACCTTCAGCGAAGACACCGCGCGCGGCTTCCTCGCCGTGGCCCAGTCGGACCGCACGGTCGGGGAGGTCGTCAACATCGGTTCGGGACAGGAGATTTCGATCGGCGCACTCGCCGAACTGCTGATCGAAGTCACCGGCTCGCCCGCACGCGTGGTACGCGACGAGGGGCGGATACGCCCTTCCGGCAGCGAAGTCGAACGACTGCTGTGTGACGCGACCAAGGCACACGACCTGACCGGCTGGAAGCCTCAGGTACCGCTGCGCGAAGGACTGCTGCGTACGTCGGAATGGCTGCGTCAGAACGCCACCACCCGGTCGCTGGCCTACCAGGTCTGACCGGGCCACGGTGATGCGCCCCTGTGACTTCGCCATGTAGCGACGAGCGTGGTTTGTGCGGGCCCCACCAGGGCCCGCACAAAGCTGCCGACCTGTACGGCTCCCGGCCGTACGGAACAGACAACATCAAACGAGGGAGAGGGAGCCGGGCCGTGGCTCAGTCAGAAGCACCCGGCACATCTCGTGCCACGGCTGAGGTGAGGGACACCGATACCCGGTCCGGACCAGGCGATTGCCCACGAGCCGTTGCACGACATCATCGTGCTCGGTGACTTCAACGGAACCGCGGACGACCGAAGCCTTGCCCCGGTCACTTCCCAGCTCCGGGGCGCCAAAGCGATCGGCAACAGCGGACACCCGTACTGGTCTGGTTGGCCTGGGCACCACCAAGCATTTGTTGCCTCCAACCGTCCGGCCATCGCTTGCGGCACAGTGGAGAAATGAACGCGGATGACAGGGGCCTGTTGGCCGGGGCGCGCGTAGCTACCAGGCTTCCGGCTCAGAACCTGGACCGGGCGCGGCGTTTCTACTTCGAGCAGCTCGGGCTGGAGCCGGTCGATGAACGGCCCGGTGGGCTGCTCTATCGGTGCGGAGGCGCGGACTTCGTACTTTTCCAGTCGACGGGGGCCTCGCCCGGCACGTTCACGCAGATGGCCTGGGAGGTCGACGACCTGGGGAGGGTCGTGTCGGAACTCAAGCGGCGCGGCGTGGTGTTCGAGGAGGTCGACCTGTCTGGTCTGCTGGGCGGCGGGCGAACGAGGGACGGCATCGCCGAGATCGAGGGGAACTACCCGAGCAAGGGTGCACGCGGCGAACGCGGCGCCTGGTTTCGTGACAGCGAAGGGAACATGCTGGGTATCGGCCAGCCGGTCGCCTGACCCTCCGACGGAGCCCAAGTTCGCCCCCGAACTAAGCGCTGCGTCGGGGTGGCTCGGCATCATGTGTGCCCATTCCCGGAGCTGTCTGGTCAGAGGCGCCCGCGCTCGTCATCGACGGGGTGGCAATGCGTGCAGGACGACCTCGACGAGGCCACCCGGCTCCGTCACCGCGGTCATGTAGCTGCAGTTGGGATGGCGTCGACGGTCGGTCGGCGAGCCGGGATTGAGCAGCCGGAGCCCGCCGGGAGCGGTGGAGTCGTACGGGATGTGGCTGTGCCCGAAGACCAGCACGTCCAGGTCCGGAAACCGCTGCGCGCAGCGCTGGTCGCGACCGCGCGTTGGTCCGGTCTCGTGGACAACGCCGAACCGCAGCCCGTCCAACTCGGCGCGAGCCACCTCCGGCAGCCGGGCACGCAGCTCAGGGCCGTCGTTGTTGCCGTACACACCGATCAACCGCTGGGTACGTGAGGTGAACAGGGTGAGCGTGGCCAGGTCGACCCAGTCACCGGCGTGCACCACCACATCGGCGAGTTCCATCTGTTCCAGGAGTTCCTCGGGGAGCTTCTTGGCTCGTTTCGGGAGATGGGTGTCCGAGGTGAGCAGCAGGCGCATGGATCGACGGTAGCGAAGCCGAGCGCGGGAGGCGCGCTGCTGGTTCCGGCCAGGTGCCCCGGCGGCATGGCCGTTTCGGAAGGTCTGTGATCGCGTGCTCCTCAAGGCGTGTGTTGGACGGCCCAGCCGGATGTGACAACCCGTGGGCGGGAAACAGGAAACCCGCAGGCCGAGGCCCGCCCGGTTGCTGGCATGCCATCTGCTGACTCGGGTACCCGCACTGAGGAACAGTCGTCCCCGCACAAAGGAGCGCTGTCACATGTCGACTGTCGAAGAATCCATCACCGTCGACGTCCCCGTCACCACTGCCTACAACCAGTGGACCCAGTTCGAGGACTTTCCCCAGTTCATGGACGGTGTTGAACGCATCGAACAACGCACCCCCACGCTGACCCACTGGGTCACCAAGGTCGGTGGGCGGCAGCGGGAGTTCGACGCGCAGATCACGGAGCAGATTCCCGACGAGCGGGTCGCGTGGACGACCGTGCAGGGCGAGGCCCGGCAGGCCGGTGTGGTCACCTTCCACCGCCTCGACGACCACCACACGAAGGTGATGCTGCAGCTGGAACACGACCCGCAGGGCATCGCCGACACCGTCGGCGACAAGCTGGGTTTCGTGACGCGGCAGGCCAAGAACGACCTGAAGCACTTCAAGGAGTTCATCGAGTCCCGCGGCCGGGAGACCGGCGCCTGGCGCGGCGAGGTCTGAGCACAGCCTTCGTTTGGCCCCGGTCAGTCCTCCCAGGCCTGGCCGGGGCCGCTTTCGTAGCCACGCCCATTCGCGCGATCCCGCAGGATGACCTCGGCGGCCTCCGCGGCCGGGCGCCCGCGGCGTCACCGTCGCGCTCACCGCCGACTTGGCGACCGCGGCCTGGGTGAGACGCCTGCGCCATCTATCGCACGGGAGTGTCACCGACGAGTTGCTGAGCGTGTGCCCGAGCCTGGCGGGATGGGATCTTTGGGTTTATCCGCCTTGATCAGGGTGATCCGTCCCATAGAGGAGCATGCAGTCCAGGAGCGGATGTCAGGAAGCGTGTGGGGGACAGGGAGGCACCGTGGAACGGTCACACGCGGGGCAGCCGCGGGCAGAGCGGTTGCGGCTTCTGGGGGTGTATCTCAACGATCACCTCGGGGGAGCCACGTTCGGTACCGACCTGGCCCGTCGGTTGGCGAACCTGCCCCATGAACCCGGGACCGCCGAGTCGCTGCGTCGGCTGGCGGCTGAGATAGCCGAGGACCGGGCCCATCTGTTGGACATAATGAAGCGGCTTGACGTTCCGGTCCACCGCCACAAGGTCGTCGCGGGATGGATGGGGGAGAAGGCGAGCAGGCTGAAGACCAACGGTCGACTCGTACGGCGTTCGCCGCTCAGTCTGCTGCTGGAACTGGAGATGCTGCGGCTGGGGGTGGAGGGCAAGGCGGCGGGTTGGCGGACGCTGCGTGAGGCGGCCGAGACCGAGCCGAACCTCTCCAAGGGCCTGCTCGACGATCTGCTGGAGCGTGCCGAACGGCAGCGGGACCTGCTGGAGAAGCTGCGGGTGGAGCAGGCGGCACATGTCTTCGCGTCGGACCGGGCGACTGAGCGAGCCTAGGGCGGTCCCATCCCGCTCGGCGCGGGTTCTGCGGCCGACGTGACCGCCGTCGCGGCCGTGGCGTTCGGAGTGGCGACGCGGGCTGCGGTCTCACCGCAGCCCGCGCCGTCGTCGTCAGCTGCGGGCTACCGCGCTGACGCGGTCGTCGTGTCGGGGGTGCGGATGTGTTGGGCGATGAAGAGGGCTGCGCGATCCAGCGCCTGGTCGGCCTCGTCGAGGACACCGGTGAACGCCTGGAACACGTGGGGCACGTCGGCGGTGACGTCGAGGATCACGTCCACTCCGGCTGCGCGGGCGCGCGCGGCCATGCGCGTGGAGTCGTCCAGGAGTACTTCGTTCGTGCCCGCCTGCAGGAGCATCGGCGGGAAACCGGTCAGATCGGCGAGGAGGGCCGGGCTGAGCAGTTGCTGTCGCGGGTCCTGCCCCGCGAGGTACATGGCTCCGGTGTGTTCCAGGCTCTCGCGCGTGAAGAACGGGTCGAAGCCTGCCCTGGTGTCCATGCTCTCTCCCGTCCGGGTGGCGTCGAGTCCGGGAGAGAAAGCCACGATCGCCGCGGGCAGCGGTAGTCCCGCGTCGCGGGCGGCAAGGCAGGTTGTGACGGTGATGCCGCCTCCGGCGGAGTCACCGGCGAACGCGATGGTTGCGGGGTCTTCTCCGCTGTCGAGAAGGGCGCGGTAGGCGCTCAGCGCGTCCTCGATCGCGGCCGGGAACGGGTCCTCGGGGGCAAGTCGGTAGTCCAGCGAGAAGGATCTGAAGCCGGTCCTGGCCACCAGGTTCCCCGTCAGCGACAGCGCGGTTTCGGGAGACCCGAACACGTAGGCGCCGCCGTGGAAGTACAGGATCGTCCCGGTGCGCGGGCGCTCGACCGGCTCGACGAGCAGTGCGGGCCGGTTGCCGAGCGTCGAAGTCGCCGTGCGGATGCCATCCGGGACGATCATCTCGGCCATCATCGCCTTGAAGCCTGCCCGCATCTCCTCGACCGTTCGAGGGCCCTCGGGTCGGGGCTGCCGCAGCATGGCGTCGACCTTCGCGCGCTGTTCCTTGCTCATGTGTCTGCTCCCCTTGTAAGTAGCTTCCAGTACACTATATGCCGTGGAATCTAAATTGAGTGGTGGCACAGTTGACCTCCAGGGTTTCTTCGCTGACCTCGTCCGGTGCGAGACGCGTGTGTACAACGCCCTCAACGACCGCCTTCGCGAACGGCACGGGATCGTCACCTCGCAGTTCGAATTCCTGCGCTACCTCCGCGACCACCCCGGCTCCCGGGTCGCCGACCTCGCCGCCGAGTTCGCCATCGGCATCGGGGCTACCAGCAAAGGCACCGACCGCCTGGAGAAGCAGGGATGGGTCGTCCGGCAACCGAATCCGTCGGACCGCCGCTCCTCACTACTGACCCTGACCGGCGACGGCTTGCGACTGGTCAACGAGGCGGAGGAAGCCTTCACAGAGCGGCTGACCGAGCTGCTCGGAGACGCCCTGAAGGGGGCGCCCCTCTCGGCCGCCGCACGGGCCCTCTCGCAGCTCCGCTCCGTGCTGGAACGCGACCAGGTAGGCATGCCCGCAGGGTGAGGTGCGTTCGTGAGCGCCCGCGTCGATGCCGGACTGTGGATCCGAACCCCCGCAGCAGCTTCTCGGCGGCGGTGGCGGCGTCGTCCGCGCGCCTCTCGTTCGAGGGACCTATCGCTTCACCCACCACACGGCTCAGGGAATCCGTAGCGGTGACTCATCCGGCCTGCGGCGGCGGCGGGTCCAGCAGGTGCGGTCCGTTGTTGCGAACGTTGTTGACCGCGGTGGATACCGGTCGGGCGGCGAGGTGTCCGGCGGCTGGGGTGGTCAGGAGCGCTCGGAGTTCCTCGGTGTCGTGGTGGGTGGGGTCGAGCCAGGAGGCCCAGTCAGTGCGGGCGACAGCCAGTGGCATGCGTGGATGGATACGGCCGGCCGCATCTTTGGCTTCGGTGGTGATGATGGTGCAGGTCATCCACCAGGCCGCCGGATCCTCGGCCGCACCCTCGGGGTCACGCCAGTACTCGTACAGCCCGGCCATGGCCATCACCGACGCGTCTTCCGGTGCGATGAACCACGGCTGCTTGCGGGCTTTGCCTTTCTCGTTGGCCGGGATGGTCTGCCACTCGTAGAAGCCGTCAGCCGGCAGGAGACAGCGGCGTTTGGCGAAGGCGCGCCGGTACGCTGGCTTCTCGTGCGCCGTCTCCAACCGAGCATTGATCATCTTCGATCCGATACTGGGGCTCTTCGCCCATGACGGCACCAGGCCCCACCGGAGCGGGCGCAGTTGCCGCTCCACCTCGCCTGTGTCTTCGTGCGCCCGCTCCAGGACCGCCCAGACCGCGTCCGTCGGAGCGACGTTCCAGCTCGGCTCCACGACTTCTTCCGCGTTCCAGCGGGTGACTTGGAACAGCCCGGCCAGGTCCTCCGGGCGACGGGTGGATACGTAACGGCCACACATGCCTTCCAGCCTGCCACCTGTACCGCCTCGGCGAGGACTGTCCCCCGGTCCGGGCAGACGCGGGTTCGGCGACGCTTCCAAACGCCCGTGAGAGCGAGTCCGGCGCCCGCGCCACTGCCTGAGCACTTCAGTCGGCATGGCCAACTGAAGGTGCTGAACAGGGTGGTTGAGTCGGTCGATCTCGGTCCGGTCTGGATCAGTTGGCTTCTGCCCCGATGACCGAGGACAGGAGCTGGGTCGGGATGATGGTGTTCAGGCGGAAGCCGGATCGGTGAGCAGGGCCTCGAACTCATCGGCGATGCGTTCGGTCCGCGCAGCATCATCAGCATGACGATGTCCAGCGCGGGGGCGGGGTGCGGAAGGTGCCGAGGACGCGCAGGCAGTCTTCGTCGGGCCAGTCGTGCGAGATGTGCTTGAGCAGGTAAGGCCGCCGCTCTCCGGCAGGCGGTGGAGACCGCGGTAGTCGGTCAGCGCGTCGCCAGATCGACGAGCAGGTTGCCCAACCGCTCTGGCATCGACCAGAACGGCGAGTGGCCGGCGTCGAGTTCTTGGACGTCGGCTCCGAGCACATCCTGGGCAACGGCCGCATTCCACTCGCCGTCCACCGCTCGGTCCTGGCGGCATGACACGTAAGTGGTTGGCACGCGACGCTCTGGCAGGGCGGGGCAGGTCTGTTGGTAGATCACGCTCGCGTCCGGGCGCAGCCGGGCGACGGCGTCCGCGGAGTCGGCTGGGGCGCAGTCATGGTAGAAGATCTCGGTCGCGACAGCGGCGTCCAGGGTTGAACGTCCCAGCTCGTCGTAGTTCATCCTGGCGAGACGTCCCCGCATCTGTTCCGGAAACGGCTCCAGTCCGTTGGCCTGCCACGCAACCTCGGGGCGCGGTACCAGGGCCGCGAGCAGGATGAGGGACTTGACCGCGGGGTTGCCCGTCGCCAGCGGTGCCACGAGTCCGCTCATCGAGTGCGCGACAAGAACGACCTCCGAGCGGGACTCGAGCGCGTCGTTGACGGCGGCGAGGTATTCGGCCCGCCCGGACCCGGCGACATCGGAGGGCAGTTCAGGCGTCACCACCTGGTGACCGCGCGCCGTCAGGTGCTTGCGCACCCGTTCCCAGCACCAGGCTCCATGCCAGGCACCGTGCACGAGCACGAACGTTCCCATGATCGGTTCCCCTCCCCGTAGACGCCGCCGTCAGGATAGGCTTGGCGGCCTTCCGGGGCGACCCAAAACCCGGTCCCGCTTGGCCCGCAGCCGTGCGCGCTTAGTCCGGAAAACGCTTGCCTTTCGCCTCCGCACACTCCAGTCAGCAGGCGTGGGCGCCCACTCCAGTCAGAAGACGTAGGCGCCACCACGCGAGGCCGGCGGTCGACCGCCGAACTCACCTTGCGGGCACCCGTACTTGACGACGCACTGCTGTGCGGTGCCGTCGCGGCCCAACGCGACGACCCCGGGCATGCTGCCTAGGGCCGCCGCTCATCGTTGAAGGGGACGCCCAATCGTCCGCTACCAGTAATGCCGTCGGCCGCCAACGGCGTGCCCGACCGAACCCAGGACCCACAAGATCGCGCCAATTACCACCAGGATGATGCCGATGGTCCAGAGGATGGCGATCTTGAGCAGGAATCCGACAATCAGACAGATGATGCCCAGGATGATCACGGCGGTCTCCGATCCCGCGTACGTGTCCCCCTTCCACACTGTTCCCGAACATCGATGATGGCAACTCGTCCCGAGCGTCGGTAGCCCTCCGGCCTGCAGAACTGGCAGGTTGGGCGCGGTCTGGGGGGGTGTGGTGCGGCCGGGAATCCCGAGCGCGTCGTGGGTGGTCTCGGCGAACCGCCACGACGGCGCCGAGGCCCCAGGCCATCTCGCTGTTCGTCTTGCCGACCCTCGTCGCCTTCTCGCACGTCAAACATCGACCCCGGCGGCCTCTGAAACCTGACCCGTACCCTCTGGCTACCGCTGAGATGATCACGGCGTCAGTTTTGGAGAGCGGTTGCCCGCGCGGTCTTCTCCCAGGCTGGAACCGTTACCCAGCTCCTGCACTGAGCCAGTGCCTGCCGCTGGTGTGCTTCTTGCAGGTTGACGTGCGCGTCAGCGGACGTGTTTGACTGCCACTTATGTCAGAGACTCCTGGGAGGTCCCGCCCGAATCCTGCCGCCTATATGTTGCGTGGAGCGGCAAGCGCCGCGGGCCGCGTGTACAAGAGGGAACTGCTGGACCTTCTGGGCCTGCGGAACGGCCAGACCGCGTTGGACGTGGGATGCGGTCCCGGTGCCCACCTTCCGGAGTTGGCGGGGCGGTCGGCTCGAACGGCAGGTTAATCGGTGTGGATCGCGACACGGCCATGCTTGATGAGGCGCGCCGCCGCACGGAGAGCTTGCCCGCCGTAGAGCTATGCCAGGGGGACGTACACGCGCTCCCGGTGGAGCCTGACACCGTGGACCGAGCCAAGGTCGACCGAGTTCTGATGCACATTGAGGGAGCCGTTGGACGTGCTGGGACAACTCCACCAGGCGCCCCGGCTGGGGCCCGGGTGGCTCTGGCCGGGCCTGACTGGGACACCTTGGTAGTAGATGCCGAGGACCTTGAAGTCAGCCGCGCTTTCACACGATTCACGACCTCGGAGGTGGTGCTGCGTGTAGTCAACGGGCCGCACTGGCGCGCTGCTTCGGCCACTGACGACGGCGAGGTACCCGGAATCGGCCATACCGGCGGGTCATTTGGCTGCGGCTCCCGCGCCCTTCGCCCAACGTCCGCGATGATCGTCCGGACGGGCAGACGAACATGGCGGAGGATCGGGGCATGACGGTGATCAGGACGACGGGGGTCCGGGTCGGGATACCGGCAGTGGCGGTGCTGGCTGTGCTGGCGGCGGGGTGTGGAACGCAGCGGCCCGGAGACGAAGTTGGTGCGGGCAGACCCTCGCGGGCCGCCGCAGTGACGCCGAGTACGCCGGTGGACTTCCCGTGCCCTGGCGAGAGCCCCACGTCGGCGCCGTCGACGACCGCGGACACCACAGGCCCAGCCGCACCGCCCACCGACCACTACGCCGAGAACCACGGCTTCAGGGTTCCCATCCCGTTGCACGGCCAGAGCCGCTGCGACGGGCTCGCGGCTGCCAAGCGCATCGAGAGCGCGCTTGAACCGCTACGTAAGCGCCGTGACTTCAAGGTGGAAAGCACCCGCAGCACGCTCACCGGCCTCGGCTACCCCGCCCGGACGGTGGAGGTGTACCAGAACGGCCCCACCGGGATCGACTTCCTCGTCGACGCCTCCCGGATGTGCCTGGAGGGGACGATGGACCGAGACTCCACCCAAGCGGACGCCTTCGGTGGCTATCCCGACCATACCGGCTGCGACGTTCCGTCCGGCGGCCACTGACCGCAGCCGTCCAAGCCCTCATCGCTCTCCGCCGTGGTTTTTTGGTCCCTCGTGGCCCAAAAACATCGTGCGTAGCCCACTGGTAGGCCAGTCGATGACGTCGTGTCGCCGCCCACACCATCGACTTGCAGTCTGCGGATCTCGACGCTCGGTTCCATGTGGCCTGTCGCCTCTGGCAGTCGGGCCTTCCCAAGCCAGTCGCGAGCAGCAGGATGCTGCGCGGCGGGGACTGGCGAGCAGGCGGAGGGAGGTCTCGGTCCGGCTACCGCGCTCGGACTTGTGGAGCGTCAGCGCGCGTTGAACTTGAAATCGTCTGCCGGTGTTGAACGGCGCAGTGCGTTGAGCACCAGGCCGCCGCACTCGACCGCTACTGCGCCTGCTGTCGCGCGAGAGCCCGCCCGATGACGCGTGCGCCGTCTGGGAAGGCGCCGGGGTTCGGGCCGGAGTAGTTGAGCCGGAGGTAGGCGCCGGTCGGTTCGGCGGGGAACCACTCATTACCGAGGCGATGACGACTCCGGCGGTCTCGCAGTCGCGGACGAGTCGTACCAGGTCGGTGGTGTCTGGCAGTTGCACCCACAGGTTCAACCCTCCCCGGGGTACTGCTTCCAGGCGTGCGGAGGGGACGTGTTCCCTGAGTGCGCTGGCGAGGAGGTCACGGCGGGTGGCGCGATCACCGCCGTCGGGTTCGCCTCATTGCAGGGTGGCGAGTTGGACGGTTTGCACTGGTCCGACCTGCTCCTGCTCTGCGCCGTCGCGGCGGCCGGTTGCGGGTATGCCGAAGGCGGGCTACTCGCCCGTGAGTTCGGCGCCTGGCAGACCATCTCCTGGGCGCTCGTACTCTCGGCGCCGTTGATGATCGTCCTGACGGGCGTCTCGATCGCCCAGCACGCTCCGGCGGGGACCCTGATCCACTGGGCAGCGATTCGCCTACCTCGGCGTGGTGAGCATGTTCCTCGGCTTCTTCGCCTGGTACCGCGGACTGGCAATCGGCCCGATGGCGCAAGTCAGTCAGATACAGCTCGTCCAGCCCGTGATGAGCATCTGCTGGGCCGCGCTGTTCCTGCGCGAGCAGATCACCTTGCCCACGATCCTCGGCGGCTCCACAGTCATCGCCTCTGCGGGCATCGCCGTACGCACCCGGCTGGGGAGAACCCATAAGCCTTGACGAAGCGTCATCGCAGATTCTTGCCCGGGACACCGTGACAGTGCGGATCGCATCGTGCATCGCCCGAATAGTGGTGGTGACCCAGCGGAGGCACGCGTGCGGTCCAGGGGGTGATCGTCGCGACGGCGACCCGAACCCTGCCACCGGCCTTGGTGGCGGCTTTGCGCAGGACGCACGAAGCCGCCACTCGTGTCTTGTTCAGCACGATGCCCATTGGGTCACGCTGGCGATGCCGTTGTAGACGCTGGGTTCGAACGTGCCGTTCGCTGTCCAGTCGTGAGGTTTGCTCGGCCACATGACCGGGCTGTCGTATGTGGCCGTGGTGAACAGGGATCGGCCGGAGGAGTCCTTGAGTTGGAAGCGCGCGTGCCAGATGTCTCCACTGAACGTTCGGTCCGTCCAGGTTCGTGCGCTGAAGGTGAGTTTTCCGTCTGAGTAGAGCCGGAGATAGCCGCCGGTCTGATGGCAGTCGCCGACCTGCAGGTCCCCCCAGCTGAACCACTTGTACGTGGTGGCGGCTACGCCCGGCCGTGCGTCGCTTGAGAGGCCCGAGTGGGTGGCGTTACCGCTTCCCGTGTCGGCCGACGCGGGTGTGTGGAAGACGAGCAGGGTGGCGAGGACGGCGACCACCGTCACTACGGCCCTGCCGACTTGCCGGAAAACGGACATGGACAAACTCCCCCCATAGGATTGGGCGTTCGTGGCGGTCGCAACAAGCCGCACGGCGAACCGGCGACTGCTGGAGCCGAGTTGTGGAACCGGCGCGACGACCTTGTCATTTTCCTGATCCGCGGGACTGGCCGGTGTCAGCAGCTTCCACATGGAGGGCTAACCGTAGTTGGCGTCGCGGGCACAGTGAGGGCGAGGCCCACAGCGAAGAGAGCCGCTAAGGCTCTACGAAGGTTCACCATGCATTCAGGTTGCCCGCCACTCAATGGGCTACTCGCCGGGGCGAATAGGTCATATGAACGGCTGAACTGCCGTTGTTGGTGTGGCGCTTGCGCAACGTCCGGTTGGTCGACGAGCGTTACAAGGGTTTCAGCGGGTGGTGCTGACCAATCGGCGTTCTCCCTCCCTGACCTGCGAGCAGGTAGGTCAGGGAGTTGGGCAGCCGTTCACCGGGTTGGGTTTTTTGGGCCACGGAGAAAGTGACCGCAGTTCATCAAGGGTTCGTTGACAGTGCAGAAGACGCTATTGGTGGCGCGTTGATAGGTGGCGCAACTCGGCCGGGGAAGGCGGCGATGTGCATCGGGTCGGCGGGCGATGGCGGATGTCGACTCGCTGGGGAGTGGCGGCCTGTCGTCGGCGACTCAGGGAACCCTCCAGGCCGCCTGGTCCCGGGCGTTGACGTGCGTTTCCCCAAACTGGCGCGGTGCCCGTCGCTGCGGCAATTCCGAGGGCTACTCGGAAGGCAGGCTCTCCCGTATCGAATTTGCGGTGGCAGCCGGGTCGTAGCCCTCGGGAACACCTTCGACCAGGATGATGTCGCCCACGATGTGCCGCGAGCGTAGTGGTGCGATCTCCTGGTATGCGGGAGACTCCCACCAGGCCCGCGCCTCGGCGATCCCGGGGAAGCCGATCACCACGACGTGCCCTGGCCAGCTGCCCTCTTTCACCTCATGCGGCGTCGCGTGCACGAGGAAGTGTCCGCCGTACGGCTCGAAGGTGGACGTGATGCGCTCGATGTACTCGGCGATCTCTGGGTGAGGGGCAGCCTCTTGGAGGTGAGCTATGGCGTAGGCGGGCATGGCGTCCTTCCGGTCGGTAGGGCTCCGTACGCCAAAGATCATGGCATGTGGACCCGCCAGGTTCGACGGCGTGGCAGGTGTGCGGCATCAAAACGCAGCACGGACACGCCAACTCGACCAGCACATGCCCAGATCGCCTGAGTTCGCACGGTGCCGTACCAGTCGGTGGCATGGTCATCAACTTCAGCTCGCCCCAATGGCGTTGAGGCCCGCCACAAAGGCGCGGGAACACCACCCGCTATCTGAAACAACTTCCGCATTTCCCTCACGACGGGGAGTAGCTTGCCGAATGCGGAGCTGGCGCCTCAACTCGGGCTTACTGTGCTGTGGCGGGCGCACCGTGCGGGAGCCTGATGGTGACGCAGAGTGCTGCGGCGAGACCGCACAGCGTGCCGACGCCGAGCCAGAAGGTGGTGTAGCTGCCGGTGGTGTCCCGGATCACGCCGGCCAGCAGCAACGCGTCGGACGAGCACGGCAGTTGCTGGAAGAGACTTCCCAATCGTGATGTCAAGCCGCAGTCGTGACGGGAGGTGAACCTTGGTAGCACTGGCCGTCACGGATCATCGCCCACAGAACGTTGAGGCGTCGGCGGGCGAGGGCCAGCAGTGCCTGCTTG
>NZ_JARJBC010000032.1:0-55487 GCF_029269905.1 Streptomyces silvisoli
CCGAACGCCGCGCAGCCGCATCAGGCGTCATCGTCCGTTATCCTTCTGCACGCGTTTGTCCGCATTCTCAGCGAAGGCGCAGGTCACGATAGGACTACGAAACAGGTTCGAGTCCCGTCACTCACCCCACGAGGAGAGGCCCCTGACCTGCGGAAACGCGGGTCAGGGGCCTTTTCGTCGCCCGGCTTGGCCAAACGCGACCCGGATTTTCGATCTTCTGTCCAGTCCATGGCGACGATCAGGCACCGCATCCGGAAAGACCACTCGTGGACGCCCACGGCCAGCAGTGGCCCCACGGATGGGTCCCGGGGCAGGGCTTCGTCGAGCCCGAGCAAGATCCCGACGACGTGCCACTCATCGACTGGTCGCGCCGCTACGTGGAACGTCTCACCGGCATCGACCAGCGGACCCGGGACGACTACCTCCGCGAGGTGGACCGCCACCTCTCGCTGTTCGTGCACACCACACGGGCGGGGCAGGTAACGCCCGCCACCATCGGCAACATCACCGCGGACGACGTTCAGGACTGGATCCGACTCCAGGAAACCGGCGAGCAGAACCCTGAGACCGGCCAGTGGATCCGTCGCCCGGCCGCACCCAAGTCCATAGCCAACCGGCACGGGCTCCTGTGGTGCATCGTCCAGGCCGCGATCGAGGCCGATCCCCCGCTCAGGACCAAGAACTGCTGCGCCGGCACCCGGCTGCCCCGGGCCGACGACGAGATCGTCGAGGAGATGGTCTTCCTGGAGCAGGATGAGTACCCGCTCACCCGACGTCACATCACCCACGAGGACGCCCGAAACCTCGCCGACTGGCTCGTCGGAACAGGCATGCGCTGGGGCAAGGCAACCGCCCTCCAAGCGCAGGACCTCAGGCTCGGGAGCCCCATACCCACCGCCAAGCGTCCAGAGGGCGTGGAAGAGGACTCCCAGGGGCTCGCCATTGCGTCAACGCAGGGGATTTCGCCGGTGCGGGACTGTGAACTCACCGGCCCGTTTACCGGGTGGTCAGCGGACGAGCTCGGGAGAGGCAGGTGGCGAGGCTGTCGTAGACGCGTGCCATGGCGCCGTAGCTGAGGGTGGGCTCGGGGTTCCAGGCGCCGATCTGGTCGGCCCGTACGGCGGGGAGCGCCCGCCATACGCTGTTGCCGCGTAGCTGGCCCAGCTGCAGGCTGCTGGTGCGTGTGTCCAGCATGATGAGGTCGCAGGGGTAGCGGTCAGCCTCCTCCCAGGACAGCTTCTGCGCGAAGACGCTCTCGCCCTCAGGAGGGATGACGACGTTGAGGCCAAGATCCTGCAAGTCGCGGACAGTGGGCCATCCTTGCCGGGCAATTCTCAGGCCATCGGAGTCGACTGAGGCGAAGACGACCCTGAGGCCGCGCCGCCGCGCAATCGCCGTCTTCAGGTTGCTCCGGGACATCGCGAATTGGCCGCGTCCCTTCCCCGTGGGGACACCAGCACCCAGGGCGTGCGCGAGGTCGGCGTAGCGTCGTACAGCGTGCGGGATTCCGACGCCGTAGGCTTCGACAGACGCGACAGGGGCCAACTTCCGTACGATTCCCAGGAGGTTGGCTTCGATATGATGTGCACCAAACATCAACGGGTCGACGACGAGGTCGGGCGAGAGATTCCCGAGCATCTCAAGGTTGATCTGTCCCCAGGTACGGCCGAGAACTGTCACCCGGTGCAGATCGACTCCTCCGAGGACCGCGGCATCGGCGCCGCCACCTTGGGTCTGTAACGCCCCGTAGACGCCCGCGACCCGGACCCCGTAGTCCCACAGTGCCGCTGCGGCGGTGGAGTACGCGACGACCGTACGGGGGCGGCGTGGTGCCCCGACGGTGGCTCCAGAGTCATCGCGGAAGACCCAGCCTCGTGGTCCGTTGGGCCGCGGCGCGCTTCGTACTGAGCAACCCGCGGCGAGTGCGCCTGCCACTGTGGTGACACCGGTCAGAAAGCACCGCCTGCTCCACCGACTGCCAGCGCTACAAGGCGACACCCTCTATGGCTCCTCACCTGACGGTCCTGCTGGGACGATCCTGAACGCCCTTGCCAACTTTGGCCAGTGTTCACAGAGTTACTGCTGTGTCGTACGCGGTGGATCGGAACAAGCTCCCCGACGCGGATGGGATACCAGCGTCCAAGGGGACGGGCAGAGCCAGGGTGTGGCGGTTGGCCGTGGGTCTCGTCGCAGCCCTGCTGATGTTGGTTGCCTGTTCTGCTGCCAGCGTCATGTTGGGGGCCAAGCCTCTGCCCGCACACACGATGTGGGACGCGCTGTTTTCCTTCGACCGACGTGACTACGGCCAGCTGGTGGTGCGCACGCTCCGGCTACCCCGCACCGCCGTCGGACTGCTGAGTGGTACGGCGCTCGGCCTGGCCGGCGCGGTGATGCAGGGCATGGCCCGCAATCCGTTGGCCGATCCCGGGATCCTCGGAGTCAACTCGGGCGCGGCGCTGGGGGTGGCGACGGGGATCAACGTGTTCGGGATCACGGAGCTGACGGACTACGTGTGGTGCGGTCTGGTGGGGGCCGGTGTCGCCGCGACCGTGGTCTACGCCGTGGGCTCGCTGGGCAGTGGCGGAGCCGCGCCAACGAGACTGGTACTGGCCGGGGCTGCGACGAGCGCGGCACTGGCATCTCTCACCAATGCGGTACTTCTTCTGAACGTCAGCACCTTTGACCAGTTTCGACTGTGGCAGGTAGGTTCGTTGGCCGGGCGGGGCGGGTCAGTGGTCTGGCAGGGCGCTCCGTTCGTTGCAGTTGGCGCGTTGCTGGCGCTGTCCCTTGGGCGCTCGCTCAACTCCCTGGCGCTCGGGGACGATCTGGCCCGTTCGCTCGGGCAGAACACCACACGGTTGCGCGGCACGGCCGCGTTGGCGGTCGTCCTGCTGTGCGGCGCAGCGACTGCGATGGCCGGGCCGATCGGCTTCGTCGGCTTGGCCGTGCCCCACTCCGCCCGCCTGATCACCGGGCCCGACTATCGCTGGGTGCTGCCATATTCCATGGTTCTGGCGCCCGCGTTGCTGCTGTTGGCGGACATCACAGGGCGACTGGTGGTTCGACCGGGGGAATTGCCGGCGGGCATCGTCACAGCGGTATTGGGCGCCCCGGTTTTCATTGCGCTGGCACGCCGCCGAAGGACGGCGGTGCTGTGATGGGCGGTACGCGTCGTTCCGTGAGGCGCGGTCGAGTCGTGGTCTTGACGCTGGTCCTCGCCGCGCTCGTGACGACGTTGGCGCTGCTGTCACTTGGCGACCTCGCCGTGCCGCCGTCCGAAGTCATACGGGCGTTCTGCGGGCAGGCACAGTGGAAGAACCAGCTGTTCGTCATTGACGTCAGACTTCCCCGGGTCCTCGTCGGGCTGCTCGCCGGATCGGCATTCGGCTTGTCCGGCTCGATCTTCCAGGCGTTGGTGCACAATCCCCTGGCCAGTCCGGACATCATTGGAATCACCTCGGGGGCGGGCGCGGCTGCAGCGGCCTGCGTACTCGTCCTCGGTCTCAGCGGGGAAGCCGTCTCCGTCGGTGCTCTCGCTGGTGCGCTGGCCACCGCCATGGTGATCTACCTGATGTCCCGCCGCCGTGGCAGGGCTGACCATCGTCTGGTGCTGGTCGGCATTGGAGCCACCGCGCTGTTGTCAAGCCTGACCTCGTATCTGTTGACGAGGGCGAACGTCAACGACGCCCAGCAGGTACTGCTGTGGCTGACGGGCAGTCTCAGCGGCCGCACGTGGACCCAGGCCTCAACGCTGGCCTTGTTCCTGGTTCCCCTGGTGTCGGCAGCTATGGCGCTGGCCCGACCGCTGAGCGTGCTCGCTCTTGGGGATGATCTGGCTCGCGGACTTGGTGTGCGGGTCGAGCGCTGTCAGCTCGGGCTGCTCGTCACCGCCGTGGCTTTGGCGGCCGTGGCAACTTCGGCGGCCGGACCGGTGGCGTTCGTGGCCCTGGTCTCCGGTCCGGCCGCCCGCCGCCTGGTCCGTGGTGGGGGCGCCGCGCTGACCGCCTCCGCATTGATGGGGGCGCTCGTGATGACGGTCTCCGACTTCGCCGCGCAACACCTCTTCCTACCGGTCGAGTTGCCTGTGGGCATTGTGACGGGGGCGGTGGGCGGACCCTATCTGCTGGTGTTACTGATAACGGCCAAGCGCGGGCACTCGGCCGTGGGCGGCTGGTGACCACCGTACGTCGCCGATGCCGTCGATCTCGCTGGTGAGTGCGATGCCGGTGCGTTCCATGACCGTTCGGGACACGATGCCTATGGCCTTCGCGAAGCTGGCGGCGCTTGCCCCTGAGTCGGCGACGAGCGTGTAGTGCTGCGACGAGATCCGGACACCACGGGCGACGGGCGCACGCAAGGTGAAACCGGCCGCACGAATCGTCCAGCTGGCACTGACCCTTGTCGAGCGGTCAGGGAAGGTGCTTACAGGGGCGCCGAGTCGGCGCAGAGCGGCCAGTTGCCCGGTGGGGACCTCCGGGCTGAGGAAGACGCTGCCTACCGTGCGACGGTCGACGCCTGAGTCCTCAAGCACCATCCCCTTGCTCCGTCGTATGGTGAGCACCGCTTCTGCCACCTCCTTGAGCGGCACTCTGCTGCCCAGCGGCACGTCTAGTACGTCGGCGACGCTGCGATAGGTGATCGGCGCGCTCAAGTCGGACCGGTGCAGGGCGAGGACGAGAACGAGCAGGGTCCAGCGCGATGACCCCTTGAACATGCTGGTGCGGTGGCCGAGTTGGCAGTCGGCAGCGTCCAGTGTGACCCTCCGGCCCAGTTTCCAGTCCCATGCGACCACGCGTACGAGGATGTCGCCGATTTCCTGTCCGTACGCCCCGACGTTCTGCACGGGCGTCGCCCCCGCTGTTCCGGGAACGCCGGCAAGCATTTCCAGGCCGGACAGTCCCTCTGCGAGGCATGTATCCACCAGGTCTCGCAAGGGTTGCCCCGCCTGGACCTCCACCAGGACCCGGCCGTTGTCCGCGGGTCCGAGAAGTTTGATCCCACGGGTGGTGACACGCAGCACGGGGCGAGTGCATCCCGAGTCGCTGACCAGCACATTGCTGCCGTGGCCAAGGCATACCGGCGTGGTGCTGCCATGTCGGCCCGCCCATTCGACGATGTCGGGGAAGTCGGCGAGGTTCGACAACTCGATGAGGGCTGCGGCTGGACCGCCCAGCCGCAGCGTGGTCAGCGGTGCGAGTGGGACGCAGTGGCTGACGTGCACATTCGGTCCTTCCTTGGCCTCTTGCCCGGATCACGTGCAGGAGGCAAGTGGTCGAGCTTCCTTCAGCAGTAGGGTGATGCGCTGACTCATTTGACGGGCCACTAGTGTGTCGCAGTCGGCAAAGCGGTACTGAAGGGCAGCCAGCCGGGCCCGGGCACGCTGTGAGGTGACCTGTTCGTAGAGCCCAAGGGCCTCTGCGGCTGCTGCGGCGGCCTCGTCGATCGCACCACGTGCCAGCCGGGCTTCGGCCAGTGAGGTCCAGTGCAGCAGACGGTTTCGCGGTTGGGTGTTACCGAACAGCTCGATGCCGCATATGAGTTGGCGTTCAGCTTGGTCGATCCTGCCGAGGTCCAACAACGCTCGGCCCGCGTCGGCGACCAGCACGGCGGGAGTGATCCAGTAACTCCAGGACGGGCCGTCCGCCGCGCCACCCGACTCCATCAGCTGTTCTCCCTCGCCCAGCGCGGCCAGGCATCCCTCAACATCACCCAGGACCGCGTAGGCCCTTGCCTGACGGCTCGCCAGCAATGCCTGGCCACGGCTGGCGGCGGTTCCCTCGACGCCTTTACGTGCGATCTGCGCCAGCCGTAACGCCTCCCGGCCCTGCCCAACCCAGGTGGAGTGGTAGCTCAGGCACGAGATGACATGGGCCGCCAACGCACGGTCTCCAGACGTCCGCGCCGAACGCAGCGCACCCAGAAGGTAGCGTCGGCCGTGGTCGTGCCTGCCGATGTCCGCTGCTATCCAGCCGGCGAGTTGGGCGAGTTGGGCGATCGCTTGGTGCAACCGCCTTCCCATCTCACGGTCGTAACTGCCGTCCGCGGCCAGCTTCCGGGCCCAACGAAGTTCCTGCACCGCCCAGTCCAGCACCACCCGCCCGCTCTGCTCGTCGTCCAACTGGCGCAATTGAGTGGTGCGGGCGTCAAGGACCGTCAGGATCTGCGGTGTGATCTCCTCCCCCCGTAACTGCCCGTCCAGCGGCGGATCGTCGCCGACAAGCCAGTCGACCGCAGCGTTGACCATCTCCTGCGCGCTGGGCGGCACAAGCTCCGTGACCGACGAACTTTGTGTTGAGGGAGAAAACTTTTCCGGCTTCTCGTGGCCGAATTTGTCCGGCCACAGGTCGCGGACGGAAATCGGCTCACCAAGCCTTTGGGAGAGAATTTCGGCCACTACCTGCGGGAGGCCGTGTCGTGGCAGTGAGCCCTTCAGCCAGTTGTATGGGGCCTTGATGCTGATCGTGTTCTCGCCGCATGTCTTGTTTACCTCGCGGGCCAGTCGGTCCGGAGACCAGGAAAGGCGCTCCAGACAGCTGGCAAGCGTTGACGCGCCGCTCATCGTGGCCGGACCCTGTGGCTTGATGAGTGCGCACCCAGAGGGCTACGCCGTCTGCGCTCACACAGAGCTGACACCTCGCTGGGCACAGATTCCCTCCAGTAATCGCGAACGATGTACTGGCAACATATCGGGAACCCGAAGGGCAGCGGCAACTGTTAAGCCGCAGGCCGGCAGCAAGTCGCATTACGTGAGGCTGGAGACAGCCAAGAGATGACCGAAAACATCTCTACATCATGCGCATATTTGACTCCCTTCTTCGGGTGCGCGTTTACCAGCGCCAGGTGATGCCGAGCGGGGCACGCCATGCCGCCGAACCGTGAACACAGGCCAGTAGAGGAGGATTCCAGCACCTAGCACGCCGACTGCGAAGACGAAGGGCGTACCGAACGAACCAGTCACTTTCGCCAGCCAGCCAGTGAGCACCACTCCGCCCGCGGTCGCCACGGCGTTGGCCACGTTCATCAGCCCACTGGCCGTGCCAACCGAACCCGTCGGCGCCAGCAACCCCGGGAGACTCCAGGCCACCGGCGCGGCCACCGCCAGCCCGGACAGGGAAAGCGTCATCCACCCCATCGCGGCGAGTGTTGATTCCGCCGTTCCCGCGAAGCCGACGGACGCACCCACCGCCAGCCCTCCGAAGAGCACCGCTCGCCGTACCTTCATCGGGTCGCGCCCGGCACTCACCAAGCGGTCTACCAGCCAGCCTCCAAGGGTGAACTCGGCGAGGGCGGCCGCGATCCACGGTGCGGTGGAGTAGAGCCCGGAGTCCACTACGCGGGCACCGAACTGCCGTTGGAAGAACTGCGGCATCCAGGTCAGCAACACGTTGATGGTGTAGCCGTAGCAGGCGAACCCCAAGGTCATCGCCCACAGCCGTCGAGAGCGCAGCACAGTGCGCACAGCTGCGGTGCCCGCTCGGTCGTGGCCACGAGCGCCTCGCGCGGTCAGGTCTGCGCGCCCCGCGTTGTCGAGTCCGGGGTGCTCGGCTGGGTCCCAGTAGCAGCGCCACCAGACGACGGCGAACAGCAGACTCGTCACTCCCGTGAAGAGGAATCCAGCCCGCCAACCCCACTTGCCGATCACCAGCGCCAACACCGGCAGCCCTATGACGTTGGACAGCTTCGTTGCCCCGTCGAACAGCGCGGTGGCTCGTCCACGTTCAGCGGTGGGGAACCAGCTCGCGGTCGCCTTTGAGGCGCTCAGCATGAACGGCCCCTCGGCCACGCCGAGCAACAACCGGGTCGCGATGATCAGGCCGAGTCCGCCAGCCGTCGCCGTCAGAAGACTCGCCAGCCCCCACAGCACCACGGCGACTCCATTGAGCCACCTGACGCCGATCCGATCCACCAGTACCCCGGCCGGGAGTTGAGCCAGGCAGTAGGACCAGGAGAACGCCCCTAGGACCCAGCCGAGTTGGCTCACGTCCATGCCGAATTCATCACTCAGCTGCGATCCCGCGACCGAGATGACGGTGCGGTCCGCGAAGTTGACGAGGAGCCCACCGGCAATGAGAGTACCGATGCCCCAACGGACGCGATCGACGGTCAACACGGGTTCGCGTTCACCTGCCGCCGGAGGCACACAGAATAATGTTGGCGCGAAACAGTTCCCGTGGGATCTCCTGCCGGATCTGCCGCACCCCGATCAATCCCAGGTACGCGCCACCCGTGCCGACGGCATGCAGGGACTGCCACTCCCCCGCCCATACCGCGGTCGAGTCCATCCACCCAGAGGTCTGGACGGTTCCGTCAGCGAACTCGATTTCCTCTCGATAGTACGACAGGACGTGGCCGTCGTGAGCTCGCTCGTACACTTTCCAGCCACTACCGGTAATGGTGCCGACGACTCTTCCGGACGCATCGGTGATTTTGTCCGAATGAGAGTTGCGGTCGCCGACCGTCGGCCTGGCGGAAGACGCGGCGGAGTGGATGCGGATGTCGGCATTCTCCGCGAGATGTGTCTGTATGAAGCACTCTCCGCCGCGCGCGGCCGGAGCAGTCTTCGGAGCCAGGCCGTCCAGTGCGGCGAGACACTGGGGGCACATGGCCGGGGTGCTGGGCACCGGTAATGCGGAGTCGGTTCCGTTCATGCTCTCTCTCCTCGGCTTATGGGGGAATTCTCGCAAATGCGCGACACGGCCGTCCTTCAGGCCCCCTCTTCGCTGGCGTCCTGTGGCGTTCGCCAGCCGTTGGATGGTTCGGCCAGCACACGCTGGCCCGGCCCGACGTCCTTCAGTACGAGAGCGTGCGCACCCAACATCGCGTCATCTCCGATGACAAGCGGGCCGAGCACCGTGGCATTGGCACCGAGCGTGACACGGTCACCGACGACGGGGTGGCGACGCTCGCCGCTGCGGCGCTGGTTGTCTCGCCACCAGCCCACCGCGCCCAAAGTCACCTGCTGGTAGATGGTGACGTCGTCGCCCAGGACGGCCGTCTCCCCGATCACGACACCGGTGCCGTGATCGATGAACAACCTCCTGCCGACGCGAGCCCCTGGATGGATTTCGACCCCGGTGAGGACCCGGGCGACATTGGTCAGCACACGGGCGCTGATGCGATGCCGCTTCCGATAGAGGCGGTGAGCCACCCGGTGCATCCAGACCGCGGGAAGCGCGGAGTGGAACATGGCCTCGGCATGGGTGGTGATCGACGGATCCCGGGCGAGGATCGTGTCCACGTCTTCCCATATCTGGTGCCGTAAAGCGAGCCGGGATTCACCGCGCGTCCGCTTGTCCGCGAGGCGCCGGATGTTCGTCTGGCCCGGGATCTGCGTCTGCTTCGGCATGGATCAGTGCCCCCGGTGCTCCGCTTTGGCCCAATCCTCACGGGAACCGGCATCCGCGAACAAGGTCACCACGACGTCGTCGGGAGCGTAGGATTTGGCCGCTTCGTACGCGGTAAGCCAGTTGGCCGCACTGGAGGCGCCGATTCGCGTGCCGGTCCGCCTCAAGAACTCCGACATCCCCGCCACTGCCTCGGCATAAGAAACGTGGGCGCTGCGCAGATCCGGGACCAGAGTGTCCACGAACGGCTGGCGAAGTCCGTTTCCCAGCCCTCCCGCACCGGCGAACTTGTGGAGCCCGTTGGGTGGGAGCTGTGTTCCGTAGGGCAGTTCTGCGGGGGTTACTCCGATGACGGAGATGTCCGGGAACCGGGAGCGCAGTGCGCGGGAGACTCCGGTGAGCGTACCTCCGCTACCGACGGCAGCAACCCAGCACGCGGGGCGCTCGCCGTCGAGCTGCCCGATGATCTCGCGGCCGGTGACGAACTCGTGAGCGGCGATGTTGGCCGCGTTGCGGTGCTGGGACATCAGCGTCCAGTCTGGTTCCCGTTCGGCTATCTCCTCGCTCTTGCGGATGATGCCGAGCAGGAATTCATCGGGGTCGCCCAGATCGACCTCGGCATCCTCCGCGTGCAGCTCCTCCAGGAGACTGGACGGTACGGAGCCGGGCACCACGACGCGCACGCGTACGCCCATCAGCTTGCCGAGTTTCGACAGGGCGCGGGCCATGTTGCCGCCAGAAGCGTCGAGAAGTTTCAACGTCCCCGGGCTGCCCTCCCAGTTGTTCACGGCGTGGCAGACGAGTGAGTAGGCCGTGCGATCCTTCACCGAACCGAAGGGGTTGGTGAACTCGTATTTCGCGAGAATCCTCGCACCCCCGGAAGGGCCGGGAACCTCCACCAGCGGTGTCCCTCCTAATTTGGCACGGAACGCACGAAGCCCCGGGTACGTGCTGAGGGCCGCAGTCTCGTCCACGGCAGTGGCCAGCGGCGCCGGTACCGAGAGGTCAATTGTTGACTGCTTTGCTTCCTGCATGACCACGATCCCTTCAAAGTACAGGTTCAATCCGATGTCGGCCGTAATACCTCGGCTGTCTCTCGCAGATACTCAACCAGTGCTTTGCGGGCGTCAACTGTTCGAGAAACGGGGGTAGCTGGCAGTTATGCCGGGCCACGTGCGGCTGTTGGCCCCCTTCAGGCTGCAGAGCCTGTCAATTGTCCTGCGGGACCGCGTGTACCGAGCAACCAGATGGCGGATACTCCGCTTACCAGACCGACCACAGCCGCCAGGAGGAATGCGGCGTCCAGGCCATTCGCGTACGCGAGACGCGAGGCGGTAGTGCCCGTGCCGGGAACGTACTGGTGAAAGACCGTGCCCAGTACGGCGATTCCCAGGGACAGGCCCAGCTGGCGCGCGCTGTTCGCAGCCGCAGCGGCGACGCCGCTGTGGGATGGCGGCGCGGAGGACATGGCGATCGCCGGAAGGACGGGTGAGACGATTCCAGCGCCAACGCCTGTGATGACGAGCCCTGGAAGCAGGGTTGGCCAGGAAGAGCCGGGGCCCACCGTCAGTAGAGCCAGATTGCCAATGCCGACGATCACGGATCCGCCGCCGAGCGTGAATCGTGCCGGTAGTCGGTGCAGAGCGCTGCCAACCAGGGCGGAAGTAGCGAAGAAGGCGAGTGGCTGAACGGTGATGACGAGCGAGGTGGCGAACGAGCTCAGCTGAACACTGTTCTGCAGCCATATCGAGAGAACCGGCAGGAAGCCGTAGGCGGCCAGGTAGTAGCCGCAGGATGCGATCAACATGCCGTCAAAGGCGCGCTTGCGAAACAGTTCAAGCGGGATCATCGGCTGTTCCACTGCCCGTTCCGCAAGAACGAACATGATCAGAAGCAGCACGCCGACAATGAAGCCGATCAGAGCGGGAACGTCTCCCCAGCCCTTCTCGCCACCGCGGATGAAGCCGAACGTGATGCCGACCGCGGCCAGCGTGAAGGTGACGATTCCCCATCCGTCCACCTTGCTTGGCGTACTGGAATCGCCGACCAACACCTTCGCGGACAGCACGGTGGTCGCGGCGCAGATCGGCACTGCACCGTAGAAAATCCATTGCCAGGACAGGAGTTGCGTGAGCATTCCGCCCGCCACATTGCCGATTCCGGCGGCGGCACCCGCCACGGAACCCCAGATCGCGAAGGCGCGGGCACGGTCACGTCCGCTGTACGAGAGACCGATCAAGGGCAGCAGCGTCGCGAACATCGCCGCCCCCGCTATGCCTTGTGTCGCACGGGCGGCGATGAGCACCTCGACGTTCCGGGCCAGCCCGCACAGCAGTGTGGCGACCGTGAACACCATCAGCCCGAGGACGTACAGACGCTTCCGCCCGAAATTGTCCCCGAGTGAACCCATGCCGAGCAGGAGGCCCGCCAGCGCCAGGGTGTAGACGTCGACGACCCATTGCAGCGCGCCGAAACCCGCGTGCAGGTCGTCGGCGATGCGCGGTAACGCCACCGTCACGATCGTGGCGTAAACGAGCAGCATGAACGTGCCCAGGCAAGTTGCCACGAGTGGCAGCCACTTGCCTTTCGGAGACGTCGGTGGCGCGGAGTCCCGTCCCGTAGCGGTGACTCCCGAGGTTCCCGGGCGCCAGTTGGCGAGTGGTGAATTCATGACCCCACTCTGATGTAATCCTCTTATGCACTTGAACCCTTACGGGGAGGATCCCGTCCGCTTTGTGATTGAGCTCACAAACACGCCGCCGATCAGCGCGGATGAGCTGGCCAGACGCTGTGCCGAGGCAGGGATGGTGGTGGACCGCACGGTGACCGACGCGGACCTGGCAGAGGCCCTGGACTTCATCAGCCGCTGGACCGAGGTCGTGGACGCCACCACAGACGAGCACCGGGCGGCGCTGCTCAACGTCCTGCTCGCGGACGCCTCCGCGCACCCCCGGCTGACCGACCACGCCGAGGGCGGATGGCATATCCACTACCGTGATGACGATCTGGGCCTGGCCGGCGTCCTGCGCGCCGTGGCCAGCGTCGGCACCGCGCTGCATTTGAGCGGACGGGGCATGCACCGCCTGGGACGGTGCGCCCTCGTAGAGTGCGGGAGCGCATACGCGGACTTCAGTCGGGCTGGTAGACAGCGGTACTGCTCCCACACCTGCGCGAACCGCGACGCCGTCCGCCGCCATCGTGCCAGGCGGGCCTGCTGACCACAACGCTGGAGAACTTCTCGGAACGTCCTCGAAAACCGTCCGTGTCAGTGCCGTTCGCTGAGTGCGGCAGCCAACCGCGCCGGGGTCGGATACGACAGCACCTCTCGCATCGACACCGGCAGACCCGTCACCTCGGCCGCGCGGTTGGCGATCCGCACTGCGAGCAGGGAGTGACCGCCCAGTTCGAAGAAGTCGTCATGCACGCCGATTGGTTCGTACTCCAGAAACTCCTCCCACACCGTGACCAACCGCTGCTCCAGCGCCCCGCGAGGGGCCACGTAAGAAGACTGCAGCCCACCAGGCCGGGCCGAACGCTGATGGGCAGCTGGCTCCGCCTTCGTCTCCGCAGCCCCGACCGGAGCCAACGGCCCAGTTTCCGACACCGAGTTGGGGCCGATCCAGTGGCGTTCCCGGGCGAACGGATACCCGGGCAGCGACACCCGGCGCTGTGCACCGCCGTGCAGAGCACACCAGTCCACATCACCTCCGGCCAGCCAGAGGTCGGCAACGCCGAGCAGCACGGTTCCGTGCTCGCTTCCCTCCTCGGTCGGTCGGAGCATCGTACGGGTGACCGTGACGCCTGGGCGTCCCGCGAGCGTGGCCCTCGCAAGCGATGACAGAGTGGTGCCGGGGCCGACCTCGACCAGCACCGAGCGCCCGGAAGGCAGTGCGGCGCGCAACGCCTCGGCGAACCGCACGGGGAGCCGGACGTGTTCACCCCAGTACGTGGGATCCACCGCCTGTCCGGAGGCGATGGGCGCACCGGTGACACCAGAGGCGAAATTGCGCTCCGGCTCGGAGAGCTTCGAAGACCGCACAGCCTCCGTGAACGGCTCCACAACCGGATCCATCATCGCCGAGTGGAAAGCATGCGAAGTGTGCAGTCGCTGGTTGGACACACCCAATGCACCGAGTTTTCCGGCGAGTTCACCGACGAGGGACGTGGGGCCAGCTGCGACGCACAGTTCCGGGGCGTTGACGGCGGCTATGGACACACCCTCCGGTAGCAGTTCCAGGACCCTCTCTTCCGGAGCCTGTACCGCGAGCATCGATCCGGCAGGCATTGCCGCCATCAGCCGCCCGCGCAGCGTGACCAAACGCACTGCCTCCTCGACCGTGAACACCCCGGCCAAACAGGCGGCGACGAACTCACCAAGGCTGTGGCCCACCATGGCGTCAGGCTCGATGCCCCAGTCGATCAGCAGCCGGGCCAGCGCGTACTCGACGGCGAACAGCGCTGGCTGAGCCACATCGGTCGACATCAGGCGTGCGGGGCTGGCGTCGTGGTGCAACACCAGGTCACGTACGTCGAACCCCAGCTCCGGGCGGAGCGCCTCGGCGCATTGGTCAAGGTGGCTGGCGAAGACCGGCTCGGTTGCGTGGAGTTCGCGGCCCATGCCGGGATACTGCGCCCCCTGGCCGGGAAAGAGGAACACGGTCCTAGGCCGCCCCGTACGCGCATCCGCCTCGCGCTCCTCCCACGACGTCCGCTGTCCCATGTCCGAAGCGCTCGGTACGAGAACGGCGCGCCGGTACCGCATCGCCCGCCGTCCGGTCTGCAGGGTGTACGCCGCGTCAGCCAGCACCGGGGCTTGCGGGTCCGCAAGCCGCTCGGCAAGGCGACCGACGGACGCCTCCAGCGCCTCGGGAGTCCTGGCGGAAAGAACGAGCAGCTGCGGCCCGTTCACGGCCGTCTTCGCCGCAGGCTCGCTGGCTTCTTCCAGGATCATGTGGGCGTTGGTCCCACCGATGCCGAACGCGCTCACCCCGATGCGCCGTGGGAATGCGCTGGTCTCCCACTCCCTGAGCCTGTCGTTGACGTAGAACGGGGTCGAGGCGAAGTCGATACGCGGGTTGGGCTCGGCGAAGTGCACGGTAGGCGCGAGCTTGCGGTAGCGGAGCTGGAGGACCGCCTTGATGAGCCCGGCGATGCCCGCTGCCGACTCCAGATGCCCGATGTTGGACTTGACGGCTCCCACCGCGCAGAAGCCGCTCTCCTCAGTGCTGTCGCGAAAGGCACGAGTGAGGGCCTTGACCTCGATGGGATCGCCGATCGGGGTGGCCGTGCCGTGCGCCTCGATGGCGGTCACGGAACGAGCGGACACCCCCGCGGCTCGCAACGCCTCCCGCACCACGTGCTCTTGTCCGGCGACACTCGGCGCGGTGAAGCCGACCTTCTCCGTACCGTCGTTGTTGACGGCCGACCCCTTGATGACAGCGAGGACGCGGTCGCCGTCGGCGAGCGAGTCCGCCAGTCGCTTGAGCACGACCGCCCCGACGCCGTTGCCGAACACGGTTCCCGCCCCTTGGGCGTCGAACGGGCGACAGTGACCGTCGCGAGAGAAGATCATGCCTCGTTCTGCCAAGTACCCGACGTTGTGCGGCACTCGGACGCAGACGCCTCCGGCTACGGCCACGTCGCACTCGCCTGCCCGCAGTGCCTGCACAGCCTGGTGAACGGCGACCAGGGAGGTGGAACACGCGGTCTGGACCGTGACAGCGGGGCCGGTGAAGCCGAGGCTGTGCGCGGTACGGGTAGCGAGATAGTCCTTGTCGTTGTGAATCTGGAGCTCGAAGATCTCCGAATCGAGGAGGATCCGCCTGCCTCCCAGCAGGTTGGACATCCAGTACGCGGACATGTTGGCACCGGCGAAGACTCCGCCGCACCGCACCGAGTCCGGGGCAAGAGCCGCGTCCTCGATCGCATGCCAGGCACACTCCAGGAAGACCCTCTGCTGCGGGTCGAGCAGAGCGGCCTCACGCGGGCTGAAACCGAAGAAGCGGGCGTCGAACAAATCGTGGCCGTCGAGGAGAGCAGCAGCCCGAACGTAGTCGTGTCGCTCGAACACCTCCCGATCGATCCCCTCAGCGAGCAGTTCCTTCTCGCTGAGGGTGGTGATCGCCTCCACGCCCTCGCGCAGGTTCCGCCAGAAGGCGTCGAGATCCGCGGCGCCGGGAAAGCGGCCAGCCATGCCGATGACCGCGATGTCGTACGGCGCGTGAGTGGCAGCCGTCATCGGACGCTCTCCGCACGAGGCGGGGCCGCGGGGCTTGTCGAGGAGATGAGCCCAGTGAGGCCGTGGCGGTCGATGTCACAGGAGGTCGCCCCGTCCAGTGCCAGTTCCGCGCAGATCTTGCCGAAGAGCGGAATGAGCTTGAAGGCCCAGCCGGACGCGCAGACCACGATGTTCTCGCCACCGGGTACGAGTTGCTCGGCCGTTCCCAGGTAGAACTGGCGGGCCGGATCACCGGGAAGTACGGCCAGGCAGGTCGAGGTGGCGACGGGTTGTGGATCGATCCACGGCATATGGTCCCGGACCCACCCGGTGACCCGCTCCACGTGCCGGGGGTTCGGCCGGTAGGTTGCCTGGCTGGCGTGGTCCAACGCGCCCACCTCGAAGTCAGGTCCCAGACGCACCTCGTCACTCACCGACCAGGGGTTGGAAGGGAACCCGTAGAACAGGTTGGTGTCCTCTTCGGTGGGCTGTTGGAAGGCGAACCAGAAGGGACGCTCCACGCTGTCGTTCCGCTGCCGCAGCGTTACCAGGGCCATCTCGTAGAGATGGATGTCGAGTTTGCCGCTGCCCCAAGGCGTGATGAGGTCATTGACGTGCGCGCCATTGCCCAGGACCACCTTGGCCGCGCGGTAGGTGGTTCGCTCGGTGCGTACTGTCACGCCGTCGTGGTCCGGAGTGACCTCGTGCACCGCTTCGTTGCCGCGCAGCAACGCACCGTGCTCCTGGGAGAGATGGAACAACGCGGTCAGGGTGCCCCGTACGTCGATGACGCCGCCGTCGCGTTGGAGGAACCCCTCGAAGTGCTTTGGAAGGTTGGTGAAGCCGTAACGCTTCTCAATCTCCTTGCCTGCCAGCCACTCGTACGGCACCGACATCTCATCCATGGCAAGGGCGGTTCCGGCGATATGACCCTCGTTGGTCGCGACTTCGGTGTCACCGAACCACAGGCTACCGATTTCGTGGATCAGCTTGCGGCCGGTCAGGTGCTCCAGATCCCGCCACAGAGAGCGGGTCTGAAGGGTGAGCGAGAAAATGTCCTTCTGGGTGTACTGCACGCGCCAGTGCCGCTCGTTGCCGCTGGAGCCCGACCGCTCGTGCAGGAAACCGTACTGGTCGAGCACGAGGACCCTCATCCGCCCCCGTCGGGCAGCGTGCCAGGCGGTGGACAGGCCGATCGGTCCGCCGCCGACAACGATGAGGTCGTAGGTCTCGATACCACTCATGGACAAGTTCCTCGTCTCACTCGCTACCTGGATATACGGGACATCAGTTCCGTGACGGTGGACACGGCATCGACTTGGTGGCTGCGAACGTAGAAATGGCTGCCGGGGAAGGTGTGCTGGGTGAAGGTGTTTGTGGTGAAGGCGGACCAGCGAACGACGTCATCCGGGGTCACCGCCAGATCATGCTGACCGCAGAACGCGGTGAGCGCGACATCGACAGGTTCGCCATCCGACGGCTCGTAGGTCTCCAGGACCTGATAGTCGGCGCGTATCAACGATGCGGTGAACTCTCGCAGTTCGGCAGTCCGGCGCACATCGGAGGGCACGCCGCCCAGCTTCTCCACCGCGTCGAGCAAGTCCTCGTCACATCGGAGGTGAAGGTCATTGACCGGCAGTTCTCCTGGGGCGAACTGGCTGGAGACCACAAGCCGTTCGGGGAGGGGAAGCCCCATGCGCTGCCACTGTCGGACGGTTTCGTAGGCGACCAGCGCCCCCATGCTGTGGCCGAAGAAGGTGGACGGCACGCTGAGCTCGGGCGACAGCCATGCAGAGACACCGGCCACGAGTTGGTCCATCGTCTCGACGAAGGGTTCGCGGAGCCGGTCCTCCCGACCCGGGTACTGGATGACCAGCAGTTCCACGTCGGAGGGGAGCACGGCCCGCCATGGTCGGAAGAAGGAGGCACCACCGCCCGCATGAGGGAAGCAGACCAACTGGTGCCGCGGAGATGACTCGCCCGGGATGCGCTTGACCCAGGCGGTGTGCGGATTGTTCATGGGTGTTCTCTCATCGAAGGGTGCTCGCCTCCACAGCGAGGCGATCGGCGATGTCCTTGCGAAGGGCCGCCTTGTCGACCTTTCCGATACCGGTCAGTGGAAGCCCGGAGACGATCTCCAACCGCTCGGGGAGCTTGTAGCGGGCCAAGCCTTGGCCCTCCAGGAACCGGCGCACCGCCCGAAGGTCCAGGAGGTCAGGGCTCGCTTCTCGGTCCGCCTCCTCCACTACCACGTACAGGCACACCGCCTCGCCGTAGAGGGAGTGCGGCATGGCGACACCCGCCGCATCGGCGATGTTTGGGTGCCGCCGCGCGACGGACTCCAGTTCCTCGGCCGAGATCTTCTCGCCGCCTCGGTTTATGGCATCGCTGACCCGTCCCTCGACCGTGACGTTGCCGCGCGGATCCAGACGAACCAGGTCACCGGTACGGTAGAAGCCGTCCTCCGTGAAGGATTTGGCGGTTGCCTCCGCGTTCCGGTAGTAGCCGGCGACGGTGTACGGGCCGCGGGTCAGAAGTTCTCCCAGTTCCCCGGATGCCACCTCGGTGCCGTCTGGGCCGACGACCTTCATCTCGTCCAAGGAGCTCGCTGGAGTGCCCTGAGTGTGGTCGGTCACCTCGTGCGGAGCGTCGAGACGGGTGAAGCAGAGCAAGCCCTCGCTCATCCCGTAGCACTGTTGGACGGTTGCTCCCAGCGCCGCGCGTAACCCAGCCGCTGCTTCGGCGGAGAGGCGTGCCCCGCCCACTTGGAGCACCCGCAGGCTCGACACGTCGTAGGACGCCGCCTTGGCGGCAGTGATCCACTGCAGGGCCAGGGTGGGGACAAGGGTGCTGTGCGTTACGCCTTCTCGTTCGATCAGCTCCAGGGCGTGCCGGGCACTGACAGGAGAGGCGAGGACGACCCTTCCGCCAGCCGAGAGAGTGCCCAGCACTCCCGGGCAGTTCATGACGAAGCCGTGCTCGGCGGGCATCACGACCAGGTTGACCGTGTCCTTCGAAACCCCGGCGATGGTACTGGCGGTACGAATCATGTAGCCATAGCCCTCGTGCGTCCTGGCGATCGCCTTGGGCAGGCCGGTGGTGCCGCTGGAGAGGAGGAAGACGGCTGTGTCCTGGGGCGAGGCGCCCGGCCCGGAGTGGCAGGTAGTCTCCTGGTTCGGACGACAGATGTCCGCGAGGTCCTCTTCCGAGGAGGCCGCTCCCGTACCGCGTACCAACAGATGGCGTAGCTTCGCGTGGCGCTCCTTGAGCCTGCGTGCGGTAGTGAGCGCGTCAGATCTGCGGTTGCCTGCCTCGACGGCAAGGGCAACGGGCTCGGTGACCGCCACGATGTGGTCGAGTTCGTGTTCGCGGAAGGCTGGCAGGATCAGCACCGGTGGGGCGCCGATCTTCAGCAGAGCCAACACCAGGACCACGTATTCAAGGCAGTTGGACAGCTGCACGCCGACACGGTCCCCGGGGCCGACGCCCAGTCCACGCAGCCGACCTGCGGCGCTGTTCACCGCATGCCCCAACTCGCGATAGATCAGGCGGCGTTCCCCGTCGACGACGGCGACCCGGTCAGGTGCTTTCTCGCATTGTTCCAAGACACGTGCACCGACCAGTTCACCGGTCCACGTGCCTGACTCCCGGTAAGCGGCGACTCGTTGTTCCGCTATGACGGGAACGTCACTGTCCATGGGAGGGGTTGGCGCAGACAACGCCGGGGTTCGGGTCATGAGTGGCTCCCGACGGCGGTGATTCGCTCGGCCAGCTCGCCCAGGGAGTAGTCCTCCTGGTCCCACAGGTCGATATCAAGGCCGAACTGCTTCTTGAGTTCGAGTTGCAGGTCCGTGGTCTCCACGGAGTTGAGCCCGAGGTCGGCGCGGAGCCTGACGTCCGGTCCCGCATCCTCCAACGTGTCCGTGTCCACGATGTCCGACAGGACTTCACGGACAGACTTCATCGACACGACATCTCCTTTCCATACATGTGGCCTTACGCCTCCGGCGCCAACCGGGAGAGCTCGTCGGCGAACTGACACCAAATCCGGGCGACGTCACGTGCTACCTCGGCCATGGCGGGAGCGCAGTGGGGCGGCACGCCGGACAACAGCTCACCGTCTCCGGCCAATGCGGCCTCGTGGGCGATCACCAGCCGTAGCAGGGCCCGCCCGGTTTCCGTTGCCCGAAGCGCCGGATCTCGTCGCAGAAACAGCAGTTGCACCAACGACGGCGGCTTCGTGGGGTGGGCAGCGTCCCCTGAACCCAGGCCAGTGAGACAGCCGTCCGGCACCGCCTGGCAGGATGCTCGTGATGCTCCGCGCTGCTGTGTCGGCACCGGGTCCTGACCGTTGCGTAGCCTTCTCTTCACATCGTGTGCGGTGCTGAGCGATATCCCGCTCTGGCGGGCGACATCCCGTAAAGAGGCGCCTGGGTTCGCGCGCAACACACGGCTGGCGTGCAGTCGCCCCTGGACCGCGCTCCCCGGACGTACCCGGCCGTCCCGGCCGATCCTGCCCCCGTTCGACTGCGGCGGATCCACGGTCGAACGGCGGAGCATGGCGACCGTCTTCGCGGAGAGTCCGACCACTGTGCTCAGCGAGCGGTCGGAGCAGTACGGGTAGTCGCGGAGGATCTGTAGCGCGGCGGCTTTGCGTTCCACCATGGACAGCGGTAGACCGTGTGCGGTGTTGGACCGCACGGCATGCACGAACCCCTCCTGCTCAGAGCCACGGAAGAAAACGGCGCTGATTTCGGAGTCCCCGCGCAGGATCGCTGCCTGCACACGGTGAACTCCATCGAGCACCCGCATCGTGGCCCTATGCACGACAATGGGCGGGAGATCGATGGCGCTGGCTTCGGAGAGCGCCTGGACGTGTCTCACGTCGCAGCCGTCCAGACGCGGTGAACCCGACAAGTCCAGAGAGCTGATCCGTACCGAGGAAGGCTCATGCGGAGCGTTGGGGACCGCCGGCAGTCGCCGCGCGGGCTGCTCCCCATCGCCGGTGGTCAGTTCACCGGTTGGCGCTACCCGTAACGCACTCCCCAATCGGAATGCGTTTCCCGCCTCGTTGCCCGGCCCATGGCTCACTTCTCGCATGTGACGGTGGAACTCACCCGTAGGGGCAAGGACGGGCTGCCGTTCAGCTCGGCCAGGGACTCGTCCAATGCGTCAACGAGGTAAGCCACCTGTGACTGCTTCAGTCGTGGGTTGCACGGCAGGTTCAGATGCTGCTCGAACCACATGCGCTCTGCGACCGGGCATTCGCCGTAGGCATGTCCGCGATGCCGCCACTCGGGCAGCAAGTGTTGGGGGAAATAACGTAGTTGGATCTCCACGCCCCGGCGGTCGAGTGCCAGGACGAGTTGATCGCGCAGCTCCTGTCGATCAGCGAAGCACGTGTAGAGGTGGTAGGCGTGGGCGCTGTGCGGGGGTGCCGACTGGGGGCTCATGAACGGGTAGCGATTCACCACCTCGTCGAGTCGACCGGCGATCGCCCGCCGGGCCTCGCTCACCGCGCCCAGCCTGCCGAGTTGGGTCAGGCCCACGGCTGCGGCTGCCTCCGACAGCGTCGCATTCGTGCCTGCGTGGCGCACCCTGCGCACCGCGTCGGTGTAGACGGAGGCGGAGTACTTCATCCACGGCAGCACGATGGGCTCCACCACGTCGCTCGGGTATGTGGGGGCGATCTCCGCGTCTGTTTCGTTGGAGCGCAGGCGATCCAGTCGCTCAGCCCAGTCACCCCGGGAGCATGTGATCATTCCGCCCTCGCCGAGGGTGGTGATGTTCTTGGCGTTCTGGAAGCTGAAGGTGGCGATGTCCGCCAGCGCGCCGGGAGTCCGCCCCCGGTAGTCAGCGCCCAATGCGTGTGCGCAGTCCTCCAGCACGAGGAAGTCGTGGCGCCGAGCCAGTGCCATGATCGCGTCCATCTCGGCCGGGCAGCCGCCGTAGTGCACCAACAGCAGCGCCCTCGTCCGGGGGGTGATCAGGGCTTCCAGCGCGGATGGGTCGATATTGAGGGTGGCCGGGTCGATGTCGCAGAACCGGACACGCACGTCGTAGTCAAGTAGGGGCTGAACGGTGGCCTGGTAGGTCTGCGGAGTGGCGATCACCTCGTCGCCCGGTTCCAGATCGAGCATCTGGATCGCCAGTTCCAGGGCGACCGTTCCGCTGGTCACCGAGATCGCGTGCTTGCTGCCTACCAGGGCCGCGAAGGCACGCTCGAAGCAGTCACGCCGGTTTCCCAGCGAGAGCGGGACGTCATCGTGTACCAGATCGACCAACGCGGCTGCCTCTGCGTCGGCTAATACCGCACCCCGCGTTCCCCAGGGCACGACGTAACTCCTGTCCATCATCAGCTCCCCCAGTTCGTCTGTTGCGTGCTGGTCAGCCGCCATGGGGACGATGAAAGCCGAGGGACTGAAGTTCTTGGACGGTCAACTGGGGTCAGTAAAGTCAGCGGTGGTCAGAAAGGTCAGCTGGGTCAACATCGCCATCAGCGGTTGATCCCGCGAGCGCGCGGTCCGCTAGGTCCGCGAGGTCCGCAGCACCGGCCAGCCGATTGCCCACGTCGCAAAGGACCTCGGCGTCCACAAGGAGGCCCTGCGCGGCTAAGTCTGCTAGGCCGAGGCCGACCGCGGCGAGCGTGACGACCGGCTCACGACCGCCGAGCGCGAGGAGCTCACGACGAGGCGGGCAGCTTGACAGATTTCTCCACATGTCACATCCCCCCCGCGACCGGCTCCGGAGCTTGTCTCCGGAGCCGGTCGCGTTGTCAGACGGGGCGGGCGCAGCTTGGCCAGGGGACTCGTCACTCACCCCTCACCCACGCACGCGCACCTCGGCGGCAGCGTTTGGCCATGGCCAAACCGAACGCCGCGCAGCCGCATCAGGCGTCATCGTCCGTTATCCTTCTGCACGCGTTTGTCCGCATTCTCAGCGAAGGCGCAGGTCACGATAGGACTACGAAACAGGTTCGAGTCCCGTCACTCACCCTGATGGGGCAAGGCCCGGTCTGCGAAGGCAGGCCGGCCCTTTGTCATGGGCGCCAGAGGATCTTCACCAGGCGGGAACGGAGCCGCTGCGTGAGGATGGCTGTATCCGGTTGTCCGGTCCGCCCCGAGGGAGGCAGCCGCCATGACGATCCCCTCCGACAACCCCAGCACCGGGGGCCCGCGCGACACCGAGCACCCCTACGGCAGCGGCCCTACCGGCGCGTTCCTGACCGCGCTGGGCAACTCCTCCTGGCAGGTCCCGCTGACCGCCGGTCTGGCGGCGGTGGCGCTGGGTGTGTGCGTACTGCTGTGGCCGACGGCCACGCTGCTGGTGGTCGCCGTCCTCTTCGGCATCTATCTGCTGGTGAGCGGCGTCTTCCAGCTCGCCGGGGCGTTCAGTACACACGTACCGGGGCAACTGCGGGTGCTGAGCTTCGTCACCGGTGCGCTGTGCGTGCTACTGGGGCTGATCTGCTTCCGCGGTCCAGCGCAGTCACTGCTGCTGCTCGCGCTGTGGATCGGCTTCGGCTGGCTGCTGCGGGGCATCATGCTGACCGCGGTCGCGCTCTCCCACCACGAGCTGCCCGCCCGCGGCTGGCAGGCGTTCCTCGGCATCATCACACTGCTCGCCGGCATCGTGCTGATCGTCGAGCCGTTCCGCTCGATCGCCACCTTGACCCTGGTCACGGGCATCTGGCTGGTGGTGCTCGGGGTGGTCGAGGTGGTGCACGGCATCCAGCTGCGCAGCCGGATCCGCCATCTCACCTCCTGATACGCGGTCCCCGGGGCCCGATACGGCTTGTAGCATTTCGGGGATGAGCGACCACGTGACCAACGGCGCCGCCTTCGACGAGCGGGCCCAGCAGGAGCTGCTGCGGCTGCGCTCCAGCATCGACAACCTCGACGCGGCCCTGGTCCATCTGCTCGCGGAGCGCTTCAAGTGCACCCAGGCCGTGGGCCACCTCAAGGCGGCCTACAACCTCCCCCCGGCCGATCCGGCCCGCGAGGTGGCGCAGATCGCGCGGCTGCGGAAGCTGGCGGAGGACGCCCACCTCGACCCGGCCTTCGCGGAGAAGTTCCTGACCTTCATCATCGAAGAGGTCGTCCAGCACCACAAGGCCATCGCCCAGGACTACTAGCCCTCGGGCGGACCTGGCCCGCCGCGGTGTCGCGGGAGGCGCGCTGCCGCGACGCGCGGCACCGCGTCTGCCGGACAGTCGCTGAGCCCCGACGCGAAGATGCCCCGGCCGGGTGGGGGTCCGGTCGGGACATCTCGTTCTGGGGGCGGTCGGCGGACCGCCGGTGATCAACCGCCGTACGCCGAGAATGCCTTGGCGAACGCGTTCGGGTCCTGGGTGATCGACGAGCAGGTCGCATCGGCGTAGTTCTTGGCGCCACCGGCGCACTGCTTGTCCCGCGTCGCGGACCACATCGACAGCCACGCCAGGTTCTTGGACTTGGCGAAGTCGGCGAGCTTGGTGGCGTCCGCGACGGTGAAGGTCTCGGCGCTCACGTCGTTCACCCCGATCATCGGCGTGACCGCGATCTTCTTCCACGCGTCCGCGTCGGAGATCCCCAACACGCTCTTGACCTGCGCCTGCGTGGCGGTGGCGCCGTCGATCGCGTACTGGCCCATGTCACCGCTGAACGACGAGCCGTAGTCCATCGCCATGATGTTGACGGCGTTGATGTCCACCCCGTTGCTCTTGGCGTTGGACAGCAGGTTGATGCCGTCCTGGGTGAGTCCGGTGGGCATGGCGGGCAGGGTGAAGGAGGCCTCAAGGCCCGGGTGGGACTTCTGCAGTTGGGCGATGGCCTGTGCGCGCTGGGTGTTGGCGGCGGTGTTGGCCAGCGCGCCGCCCTCCACATCGAAGTCGACCTTGGTGAGCTTGTACTGGTCGACGACCTTGCCGTAGGCGCCGGCCAGCGCGGAGGCCGACGAACAGGTGGTGGCCAGCTCGTTGCCGTTGGCGCCGCCGAAGGAGACCCGTACATCACCGCCCGCCGCGCGCAGCGCGCCGATCTGGTTGGCGGTGGCGTCACCGCCCAGGTCGGTCACCCCGCCCCACTTGGGGGTGCAGGAGCCGCCGTCGGTGATGAAGGCGAGGTTGAACTGCTTGACGCCGGTCGCCTTCTCGGCGGCCACCAGGTCGTAGGCCGGGTAGAGCGAGGTGTCCACGTAGGGCGAGAAGCCCGCGCTGGCGGAACTGCCGTTGCCGGAACCGGAAGTGGGGGTGGCGGTCGGCGTCGGGCTCTGGGTGGGTGCGGTGGTCGGGGACGACGTCGGGGCGGTCGTCGGCGTACCGGTGGGGCGGCCGGTGGGGGTCGGGGTGGGGCCGCCGTCCACTGAGCACTTGGCGTTGTCTATGAGGCAGTTGGCCGGGGCGGCCCCGGACCCGCCGGTGGCGACGAAGCCCACGGTGACCGACTTCCCGGCCGGTATGGAGCTGTCCCAGTCCTCGCCGGTGACAGTGATCGTCGCGCCGTTGGCGGTGTACTTGCCGTTCCACAGCGAACTGATCCTGGCGCCGTCCGGCAGGTCGAACTTCAGCGTCCAGCCGGACAGCGCCTGGTTGGAGGAGTTGGTGATCACGTACTGGCCGGTGTAACCGCCGCTCCAGCCACTGGTCTTGGTGAACGCGGCACCCAGCGTGGCCGCCTGCGCCGAGCCCGCGAGGGCGACCGCGGTACCCGCGACCGCCGCGCAGACCACGACGCCACCGATCAACTGGACCCTGCGGCTGGGGCGGCGACGGTGCGAACTGCTCATCGGTGTTGCCTACCTCTGCGTCCGGGGGTGGGGGGATGGCAGCACGCTAGCGGCTGCGAAACGGACAAAATGCCAGTTCAGGGCAGGTGCCGACAGCCTTATGGCCCGCTTAAGGAAGGGATCGGCGGGGGTTATGCTTCGACCCCGCCGAACCCCGCGGGGGCTCCTCGACGGGCCAGCCCCTTGCGACGCCGCACCACCCGGTGCCCCCGCCGCGCCCCGGTACGGGCGCGGGGTTGCAACGCCAGCCACACCCGCACCTCGGTGCCGCCGAGCACCGAGCGGCCCAACGCCACGTCGCCACCGGTGGTTTCGGCGACCCGGCGCACGATGTCCAGCCCGAGGCCGGTGGAGCCGGGGCGCCCGTCGCCGTGCCCGCGCCGCAGGGCGGCCGCCGGGTCCTTGATGCCCGGCCCCGCGTCGGAGACCAGCACGATCACGGCGTCCTCGGAGTTGTGTACGTCGACCGCGAAGGCGGTGCCCTCCGGGGTGTGCCGGAAGACGTTGCCGAGCAACGCGTCGAGCGCGGCCGCGAGTTCGGCGCGGGCCACCGGCACCCTTACCGGCCGGTCCACGCCCGCGGTACGCACCCGGCGGCCCTGGTCCTCGGCGAGCGCCGACCAGAACGCCATGCGCTCCCTGATCACCTCGGCCGCGTCGCACCCCACGGCCGAGGCGGAGTGCTGGGCCTGACCGCGGGCGGTGCGGATGATCTGGTCGACCTCGCGCTCCAGCTGCGCCACCGCCTCCCGGGTCTGCTCGGCGGCCGGGCCGTCCCCCAGCGATGCCGTGTTGAGCCGCAGCACCGTGAGCGGGGTGCGCAGCCGGTGCGACAGGTCGGCTGCCAACTCGCGTTCGTTCGCCAGCAGTTGGGCGACCTTGTCGGCCATGGAATTGAACGCCACGGCGGCGGCGCGCAGTTCGGACGGTCCGTCCTCCCGTACCCGTACGCCCAGCCGGCCCTGGCCGAGGTCGCGGGCGGCGGCGGCCAGCCTCCGGGCCGGGCGGACCAGCCGGGTGCCGAGCCGGTCGGCGACCACCACCGAACCCACCACAAGTCCGGCGCCCACCAGTCCCAGCACCGCCCACGCGGCGGTCACCCCACGGGTGACGTCGCCTTCGGGGACGAAGACCTCGACCACCGCGATCGAACCGGAGCTGACGGCGGTGGGCTGCAGCAGCGCGTAACCGCCGGGCACCCGCAGCGTCGAGGCCCGGCCGAGCCTGCTGGCGGTGTCGAGGTCGGCCCCCGTCACCCGCTGCCGCCCGATCTGGACATCGCCACCGGATCCGGCGGCGGGTACGTGGACGGCAATCCGGCCGTCTGCGCCCGCCTGGGTGGAGGCCACCGCCCGATCCAGCTGGGCGCGGTCGGTGGTGATGGCCAGCGCCGGTCCGATCGCCGCCGCCTGCCGTTCGGCGTTGGTCAGCGCACGGTCGCGGGCCATCTCCCGTACCACCAGGCCGAGCGGTACGGCGAACGCCAGCACCACCATGGCGGTCACCGCCACGACCACCTTGACCAGCGCCCATCTCATGCCCGCGGCCCCGGCGGCTCCAGCTTCACACCGACACCGCGCACGGTGTGCAGATAGCGCGGGTTCGCCGCGGTCTCCCCCAGTTTGCGGCGCAGCCAGGACAGGTGCACATCGATGGTCTGGTCGTCGCCGTAGGCCTGCTGCCACACCTCGGCGAGCAGTTCACGGCGGGCCACCACCACTCCGGGCCGGGCGGCGAGGAAGGCCAGCAGGTCGAACTCGCGGCGGGTCAGGTCCAACGCGGCCCCGTCCAGCACCGCCTCACGCCGCTGTGCGTCGATCCGCAGGCCCCCGACCTGCAGCACCGGGGACGCCTCGGCGGTGCGCGAGCGGCGCAGCACCGCGGTCAGGCGCGCCGAAAGGTGTTCCACCGAGAAGGGTTTGACCAGGTAGTCGTCGGCGCCGTCGTTGAGCAGCCGGACGATCTCCGCCTCGTCGTCGCGCGCGGTGGCCACTATCACCGGCACGTTGGTGATGCCGCGCAGCATCTTGAGCGCCTCGGAGCCGTCGAGGTCGGGCAGGCCGAGGTCCAGGATCACCACGTCGAAGCCGACCTGCGCCACCTCGCGCAGCGCCTCCAGGGCGGTGCCGACGCTGCGTACGGTGTGCGATGCCTCGCTGAGGTGGCGGATGAGCGCGGAACGCACGAACTGGTCGTCCTCGACGACGAGCACACTTGCCATGCCCGGCACCGTACGCCATACGGAGCGAGCCGTTCCCTGCCGTTCCGGCGCCTGGTACGAGTGCGGCAGGATGGTCCGGTGCGAAGAGGGTTGGTTCACACCGGTGCGTGGGCGTTGGCCACGGGGGCGGCGATCGGCCTGTCCTGGTACGGGGTTCACACGGTGTTGGCGGGGACGGCGTACGACCCGCCGCGTGCGCTGCCGATCTCGGGGGCCGGCACGTCGGCCAGCGCGCTGCCGAGCATCAGCCCGGAGACGTCGTCCACGCACCGGCCCCGGCCGCAGGACTCCTCGGCCCCGCCGCCGTCACCGTCCCAGCCCGCCGCCCCGCAACAGCCGCCGGGGCAGACGCAGTCCACCGGCAACATCAACAGCTACACGGTCAACGGCGGCCGGGTGGCGATCGATCTGGGGCCGGCGGCGGCCTCCTTGGTGTCGGCGACGCCCAACGCCGGGTGGTCGATGCAGGTGTGGAAGCAGAACGGCTGGCTGCGGGTGGACTTCACCTCGGACGGCCACGCGTCCTCGGTGTTCTGCACGTGGAACGGGCATGCGCCCACCGTCCAGACTTACGAGTCCTAGCAGGATTCCTCCTTGGGGCTTGCCCCCCAAAGGGACATTCCCTAGCGGAAGATGTCGTCCGGCGGGGCCGGAGACGACTTGGCGGTCGCGTCAGTGACCGCCACCGCGCCCGCCGTGAAGTCGGCCAGGACGCGGCCGTGTTCGACCCGGCCGGGGTGCGGGTCGGTGGCGATGCGGCGGGTCAGGTCGGCGACCGGGAGCTCGCCCGCGGTGCCCAGCAGCAGCGCGTTGCCGAAGCGGCGCCCGCGCAGTACGGCCGGGTCGGCGGCGAGCAGGCACTCGGGGAAGCAGGCCCGTACGGTGGCGACCTGGGAGCGCAGGAAGTCCAGCCGGCCGCCGTCGGTGAGGTTGGCCGCGTACCAGCCGCTGGGCCTTAGCACCCGGGCGGCCTCGGCGAGGAACTCGGTGCTGGTCAGATGGGCGGGGGTGCGGGCACCGGTGAAGACGTCGGCGATGATCAGGTGCGCCCAGTGGTCCGGGAGTTTGGCCAGACCCTCGCGGGCGTCGCCGCCGCGTACCCGGATCCGCCAGGAGCGGTCCAACGGCAGCTCCCTGCGTACCAGTTGGACCAGGGCGGCGTCGTTCTCGATGACCTGCTGGGTGGAGCGGGGACGGGTCGCGGCGACATAGCGCGGCAGGGTCAGCGCCCCGCCGCCGAGATGCACCACGTGCAGCGGCTGGCCGGGCGGGCTCACCAGGTCCACGACATGGCCGAGCCGCCGCTGGTAGGCGAACTCGAGCCGTGTGGGGTCGTCGAGGTCCACGTGGGACTGCGGGGCGCCGTCGATCAGCAGTGACCAGGCACGCGGCCGCTCACGGTCGGGCACCAGCTCCGCCACGCCGCCGTCGACCTTCTCGCGCACCGGCTCCGGGGTGCGCGACCTGCCCTGCCTCTTGCCTGCCACCTCACCAGTATCGGCGAGGACCGGGGGGCGCGGCGGTCACCGCGGGGCTACCGGCCGTCAGCGGCCTGGATGCCCTCGGCGGCCCGGATGGTACGGGCGGCCTCGCCGAGCGCCAGCCGCAGCAGCGTCGGGTCGTTGACCGGGTTGCTGTGTTCCGGTGCGACCAGCCAGCAGGTGCCCGAGACGGGCGGATCGCCCGCGGCGGCACGGACCCGGCGGTGCGTCTGGATGCAGGCGCTGCCCGGCAGGTCCCAGTCGACGGCGGTACCGGCGGGCACCAGGAAACCGAGGGTGCCACCGGAGGCGTCGTGCAGCACCGGGCCGACACCGGTGCGCAGCCGCAGGATGTCCACCGCCTCCAGGCCCTGCCGGGAGGGCACGGTGACCAGGTCCCAGGCGGGGGCGGCAGGCGGACGGTCACCCCCGCCGGGGGCAGCCGCGAGCCCGTCGCCGCGCGCTGCCGCATAGGACCTGTGTGCCCCACCGGTGTCCAACAAGGGGAACCCTCCTCGCAGTCGGGAGCGCAACTGCCTTCGTCCGTACACCATGCACAACGCGGCGCGCCGTCAACCGCTACGGGCGTGTGCCGCCGCAAAGGATGGCACTTAATGGCGAATGCCGGATGAGATATCCGTTTTGTAGCCAAACAATGGGTGGTTGGCCGATCACAGCGGGTACGGTCGTGCCCGCCGAATCAGCCACCAGCACACGAGCGCATGACCAGGGGAGGCCCCGCCATGGCACCCTCACCCACACCGGACCGTTCCGGGCCCAACACCGCCTTCCGCCGGATCCGCGGCGACCTCTCGCCGGGCGAGTTCTCGGCGGCGGTACGGCGGGCGGCCCGCGAGATCGGCGAGCGAGTGAGCTGCGACGCCCGGTACATCGGGCGCGTGGAGTCCGGCGAGATCCGATGCCCCAACTACGCGTACGAGCGGGTGTTCAAGCACATGTTCCCCGGATATTCGCTCGCGGAACTGGGGTTCGCGCCGCGCGACACGGTGCGCGGACGGCGGGCGCGCGAGGCCCGTCGGGCCGCTGCCGGGGCCGGTACCGGCCCACAGGCGTACGGGTTCGGCGCACGCGATGAACACACCCACAGTGACGAGGAGAGCGACGTGCTACGTCGCGCATTCATGACCAGCGGCCCGGCCGCCGCGCTGGCGGCGACGCTGCCGGGCGGCTCCGCCTCGGCCGCGCCCCGCCGGATCGGCCGCCCCGAGGTGCGGACCGTCGAGGAGGCGGTGCGCCAGATCCGGTTGCTCGACGACCGGCACGGCGCGGACGGACTCTACGCGCGCGCCGGGCACTGGCTGCGCAGCGCCTACGCGATGCTCGAAGAGGGCGCGTACAGCCAGCCGGTGGCCGACCGGTTGCACAGCGGCTCCGGTGAACTCGCCATCTCCGTCGGGTGGTTGGCGCATGACTCGGGGCGGCACGACGAGGCCCGCTCGTACTACGCGGAGGCGCTGGCCACGGCGCGGATGGCGGGCGACGCGGCCCTGGAGGCGCACGCCTTCTGCAACACCTCGTTCCTGGCCCGCGACGCCGACCGGCCGCGGGAGGCGGTACGGGCCGCGCAGGCGGCCCAGCGGGCGGCGACCAGGCTCGGCTCGTCCCGGCTGCTGTCACTGCTCGCGCTGCGCGAGGCGGGCGGCTGGGCCGGGCTCGGTGACCGGGTCGCCTGCGAGCGGGCACTGCTGCGGGCGCAACGGCTGTACGGCCGCGGCCCGGCCGACTGCGATCCGGAGTGGATGACGTTCTACGGTGAGGCAGAGATGGAGGGCCTTGAGGCACAGTGCTGGTCACGGCTGGGCGACTACCGGCGCGCGGCGGCGCACGCCCGTCGGGGCGTCGCGCTCCAAGACTCCCATTTCACCCGGAACATCGCGCTCTACAGTGCGGAGCTCGCCGGCGACCTGGCCGCCAGCGGGGAACCCGACGAGGCCGCGAAGGCGGGCTGCCGGGCACTGGAGTTGCTGGGCGAGCGGGTCAAGTCCTCGCGCATCCAGGGGATGTTGGACGTGGCGGCACGCGCGCTGCGCCCGTACCGGCGCAGGTCGGCGGTGTCCACGTTCCTCGACGGGTACGTCGCCAAGCACGCGGTGTGAGGGCGCGCTCGGTCGACGACGGTTCGACGGCGGCCGAAGTGAACCGGCACTAGCGTCGGTGCCATGGACGACGACCGGTTCGCGCACTTCCGTCGGCTGCACCACGCCGACCGTCCGCTACTGCTGCCGAACGCCTGGGACCACGCCTCGGCGGCGGCGTTGGCGGATCGCGGGTTCGCCGCGATCGGCACCACCAGTCTGGGGGTCGCCGCGGCGGCCGGACTGCCCGACGGGACCGGGGCCACCCGAGAGCGAACGCTGGCGCTGGCCCGGGGGTTGGCCCGGCTGCCGGTGCCGGTCACCGTGGACATCGAGGGCGGGTTCAGCGAGGACCCCGGGCAGGTCGCCGAACTCGCCGCCGAGTTGGCGAGGGCCGGGGTGGCCGGAGTGAATATCGAGGACGGCCGCGAGGACGGCCGCCTGGTGCCGGTGGGCCACCAGTGCGAGGTGATCGAGGCCGCGAAGCAGGCCGCGCCGCGGCTGTTCGTCAACGCCAGGACGGACACGTACTGGCTGGCCGACGCGCCGACCGGCCAGACGCTCCGCCGCGCCGAGGCGTACCAACGCGCGGGCGCGGACGGGGTGTTCGTGCCAGGGCTTACGGACGAGGACACCATCGCGGGCCTGGTCCGCGACCTCGACGCGCCACTCAACGTGCTGTACGCGCCGGGGCTCAGCTACGAGCGGCTCGCCGAATCGGGCGTGGCGCGGGTGAGCACCGGCTCCCTGCTGTTCCGTGTCGCCCTGCACAGCGCGCTCCGCACTGCGTGCGCCATCGCGGACCCGGCCGCGGCGGACCCCGGCCTACCGTCCTACGCGGACACGCAGGCGCTTTCCTTGGGGACTTGGGGGTTCGCCCCCGAATGACCAAGGCGAGCCCTCCAGCGAGAGGTCAGTCGAGGTGGCCCGTGTCGTTCCAGCGCTCGATGGCCGGGGCACCGTAGGCCCAGCCCAGCACCGACAGGGACGCCGGGTCCAACTTGATCGTCGCGCCGAAGGCGAGGTCGTGGCCGAGCCAGCGCGCGCCGAGCGCGCGCAGGAAGTGGCCGTGCGCGAACACCAGCACATCACGGTCCGCGGAGCGCGCCCATGCCACGGTCTCGTCGGCCCGCGCGGTCATCTCCGCGACCGTCTCACCGCGCTCGGCGCCGTCCCGCCACACCAGCCAGTCCGGGCGGCCCGCCCGTATCCCGGCCGGGGTCAGGCCCTCGTAGGCGCCGTAGTCCCACTCCATGAGCGTCTCCCACTCCTTGCCGCGGGCGCCGAATCCGGCCAGCTCACAGGTTTCCCGGGCGCGGGACAACGGGCTGGTGCGCACCTCGACGTCCGGCAGGCCGTGCCAGGGCGCGCGGCGCAACCGGTCGCCGAGCAGCCGTGCGGTGCGCCGCCCCTCCTCGGTGAGCGGGATGTCGGTGCGGCCGGTGTGGCGGCCGGTGACCGACCACTCGGTCTGACCGTGCCGGACGAGGAACATGCGCGGTGCCATACCGAGGAAGGGCCTTTCAGACTGCTTGTCCCGGGGGAGAAACCCCGGGCCCCCCGGCCGATTGCTTACGAGGGCCGACCGCCCTGCTGGGCGGGGACCCGCAGACCATCATCGCCCACCGCGTTCAGTACCCGGCGAGCAGGCCGCCGAGCAGGGCGTCCAGGCCGTGCTCGTACTGGGGCAGGCCGTCCTGGGCCGACGCCAGCTCGGGGGCGAGGTCGACCAGGTGCGGATAGCGCTCGGCGGGCAGTTCGGCGAACCGGGTGCGCAGGGCGGCGCCCGGGTCCTCGTGGCCGCCCGCGCGCTGGCGGCCACGCGCGGTCCACAGGGCGGCGCCGACGGTGTACTGCATCAGCGCGGTCTGCGCGCGGGCCGCCGCGGGCCGGTCGAGTCCGGTGGCCAGCAGCAGGCCGACGATGCGCTCCACGACGGCGGTGCCCTCGTCGCCGTGCACCGGGCGGACGGTGAGCAGGTGGAGAACCGAGGGGTGGTCGGAGAGCAGCCGGTAGACGGCCCGGCACAGCTCGCGCAGTTCCTCGCGCGGGGTACGGCCGCTGCCCGCCGGGGGCAACTCGACCTCGGCGAGCAGTCGTTCGCGGACGGCGTCGATGATCTCGTCCTTGCCCTTGAAGTGGCTGTAGACGGCCATGGTTCCGACGCCCAGCCGCTGGGCGAGCGCCCGCATCGTGAAGGCGTCGGGACCGGCGTGGTCCAGCAGGTCGACGGCGGCGCCGAGGACGCGTTCCCGGTTGAGCGTGTTGCGCGGGACGCGGCGGCGGGCGGGCTGTGGGTTCGTCATGGGCAGCGATCTGTGTGACGGATGTTGTTGGTGTTACGGCAACCCCGGGGTTGCCGCTCGGCGTCCTACGGCGTACCCGGTCGCGGGCGAGTGAACACCGGCCGAACGGCACGGCGCCGGGGGCGGTGCGCGGAGTGCATAACGTACGGCGTACGGTAGAGCGCTCGCAACCACCGTACGCGCAGAGACGGAGATTCCCACCGATGTCGAGCACCGCGGCCCGCGCCGGGGCGGTACCCAGGAGCAGGCCCCGTTGGTGGGCGGAGCTGTCGCTCATCGCCCTCGTCTACGCGGCGTACTCGGCCGGACGATTGCTGGTGGCGGGGGACACCGGGCGTGCGGTCGCACATGGAGAAACGATTCTGCGAATAGAGCGGGCGTTGCACGCCGCTCCTGAGCATGTGCTCAACGGGGTGTTCACCCATGCGGCGTGGCTCGGGATACCGGCGTGCTTCTGCTACGCGACGCTGCATTACCTCGTGACGCCGGGCGTGCTGGTGTGGCTGTGGCGGCGGCACAGTGACCGGTACCTGTTCATGCGGACGTGGCTGATGGTCTCCACGTTGATAGGGCTGGTCGGCTTCACCCTGCTGCCGACCGCGCCGCCGCGGCTGCTACCCGCGGCCACCGGCTTCCACGACACCCTCGCGCAGTACGCGTCCTTCGGCTGGTGGGGCGGGGACGCGAGTGCGCCGCAGGGGCTCGGTGGGTTGACCAACCAGTACGCGGCGATGCCCAGCCTGCATGTGGGGTGGGCGCTGTGGTGCGGGTTCGCCCTGTGGCGCTGTGCGCGCACTCCCTGGGTGCGGGCGGTCGGGGCCGCGTACCCGGTGGTCATCGCGCTGGTCGTACTGGGCACCGCCAACCACTACCTCCTTGACGCCCTCGCAGGCGCGGCCGTGATGGGCCTGGGCGCCCTGCTGGCACGGCGCCGCTGACCCTGCGCTCCCGCTGGGATTCGGGTTCTCACCCCCACCCGCCCTCTTCGCAGGGCACCGCGGAAGGCGCGTGCCGGGTGTCCCGCGGCGCCCCCGCGACGATCGCGACCGTGAACACCGACCGGATCCAGGAAACACCGCGCCACACCTGCGCCCCGCGAACCGCCGCGCGCAACGGCAAGCGAGGGCCGACGGCGAACGGGCGCGCCCCCGACCCGCGCACCCGCGCGCAGCAGCCCACCACCCCCAGCCCGGCGGGCGCACCGCCGGAACGCGTGGGCGGATGGGAGACTGCGGGGCGTGAGTGACCGCACCAGTACCACCGCCCCGCTGGCCGCCACCCTCGCGGCACTGCGCGGCCCCGGCGTCCAGCCGAAGGCGTTGGACGCCAGAGCGCTGGCCGCGCTGGCGGCCAACCCCGGCTGCGCGCGCCGCGCACTACTGGACGCGGCGGGCGTGGACAAGACGTCCGTCGCACAAGCCCTCGGCGCCCCCACCCGCTTCGGCCAGTCCCGCTTCGCCTTCACCCGCGGCAACGCGTTCGAGGCACGCGTCAAGGCCGACGGCTGCGCCGAGTTGCTGCGTCTGCTCGGCGCCGACGACGCCGCGTTGCCGGACCTGTCCGCCCCCGGCCCGGAGGGCCGCCTGGCCCGTACCCGGCTGGCGCTCAAGGAGGCGGCCGCGGCGGGCGGCTGGACGCTGCTCGACCACCCGCTGCTGGCCCTCGACGTGGCGGGCGCCCCCGCCCTCCTGGAGCCCGACGCGATCGCGGTGCGTCCGGACGGCTCGGCGACGGTGATCGAGGTCAAGTCGTTCCCGATCCTGGACGGCAGCGCCGACGCGGTGAAGGTGGGCGCCGCGGCCCGCCAGGCCGCAGGCTACGTACTGGCGCTGGAAGGCCTGGCCACGCCGCCCCGGCACGAGGTGCTGCTGGTCTGCCCCAGGGACTTCTCCAACGTGCCGACCGCCCGCACGGTCGACGTACGCAAGCAACTGTCCGTCACCCGCCGCCAGTTGGCCCGGCTCACCCGGATCGAGGAGATCGCCGCCGCACTGCCGGACGGCACGACGTTCGACGTGACCGGCGAGCGGCTGGCCGACTCCGTGGCCGCCGTACCCGCCACGTACGCGCCCGAGTGCCTGGACAGCTGCGAACTCGCCTACCACTGCCGGGAGAAGTCCCGCGCCGACGGCGCCGTGCAGTCGCTCGGCCGCTCGCTGCGCGGTGAACTCGGCACGCTGACCACGATCGAGCGGATCCTGTCCGCCGCGACCGGCCCGGCCGGGGACGAGGACCCGGCCGCCACCGCACTTCGCCGGGCGGCGGCGCTGCGCGCCGAAGCACTCCAGGAGGCCGGATGCCGCTGATGGAGACACTGGCCAAGGCCCAGGCCGTGGCGGCCGGGCGGGCGCAGCCGTTGGCGACCGTGCGGCACCGGTGGCTCTCCGACCGGCCGCTGGTGTTCGTACCGCTGACCACGGCCGGCGAGGTGGGCGCGCCGCTCGGCGCCCTCGTCGGCACCGAGCGGGACGCGCCGCGCCTGCTGGCCGTACCGCAGCCGCGCGACCGCGATCTGCGCTCCGCCTTCCTGGCCGAGCTGGCGGACGAGATGCTGCCGTACCTCGCCTCGTACGAGGACCGGACCGTCATGGAGCCGGGCAAGGAGACCGACCCGGAGACCGGGAAGAAGGTCGCCGTCGAGCGCGAACTGTGCGAGGACGCACCGCAGTTGATCGTGCCCAACCCGGCCGGGGTGGAGTACGTACGGCTGTTGGGCCGGGCCACCCGGTTCCGGCGGACCGCCGAGGAGGATCCGGCGGAACCGTACCCCGCGCCGTCCCAGGTCCCGTTGCTCGGCCGGTGGTTGACGCACTACGGCGAGCGGGCGCGTACCCCCGGCAGCGCGCTGCTGCTCGCCATGACCGAGCTGCTGGCCAGGCACTGGGCCACCGGCCAGAGCGGCCTTGAGGACCAGCACCTGGGCGGGCTGCTGGCCTGGATAGCCCCACCGGCGGGCATGGACGGCGCGCGGGCGGCGCTGGGCGCCCAGGTCGACAGGGGAGCGGACGGACTGCTGTGCCGCCCGCCCGCCGGACCCGCCACCGACCCGGTCTTCGACAACACCGCACTCGCCCCGGCCATGGACCGCTACGACGCGGCGCGTTCCGCGGGAGCCGACACCGGTCCGGCGGAGCGGGAGATCCGTGCGCTGCTGGCCGGCCAGTTGCGTCCGACCTGGGACGACGTGTGGCGCGGCATCGACCTGCTGCGCGCCCTGGCACCGGGCGCGCATGTCGCGGACCGCTGGAAGGGTGACCGCTGGTCGTACACCGGCCACCGCGACCGGCTGCGGGCGGGCGAGCCGCCGCAGCCCAGGGTGGACGACGCGGTCGCCGCGGCGCGGAAGCTCGCGGGCCGGGAGACCGCGCAGGTACGGCTCGACGCGCAGGAGGCGTTGGACGATCCGCTGGTGATGGCCGGACGGCGGCTGTCCGGTGAGGCGTTCGCGGGCGAGGTCACGGCGATGGAGCCGGCGTACTCGGACGGCAGGGTGCCGCGGCCGCGCCCGCTGTTGACGGTCGCCACCGGCGACCTGCCGCACCTGGAGGAGGGCGGCACCGTGTACCGGGCGCTGGAGGACGGCCGTACGCAGGAGGCGCGGTTCACCGGGTGGACGGCGCCCGGGGTGCTGGTCGTGCAACTGCTGAACGGGATGGGGCGCGGCAAGGTGCCCGACAGGGGCTCGGTGCCGGAGGTGGGCGACCGGGTGTGCTGGACGCTGTTCGAGCACGCGCCGCGCGGCGGGCCCGAGTTGCCGGACGCCGAGGACACCCCGTGGACCCACGGCGGTCCCCCGTCGAGCGCCGTGGCCCCCGACCCCGTGACGAGCGAGGACTACCTGTGAGCGAAGCGTCCCCGAGCTCCGGCGGCCCGGCGCGGGCGGCGGCGGCCGTCACCGAGGCGATCCTGCGCGACACCCGCGACGGCCCGCACCGCGGGGTGGTGGTGGACTCCCCGCCCGGCGCTGGGAAGTCCACCCTGGTGGTGCGCGCCGCACGGGAACTGGCCGCCGCGGGCGAGCAGTTGATGATCGTCGCGCAGACCAACTCACAGGTGGACGATCTGGTTGACCGGCTGGCGACGGCCGATCCACGGTTGCCGATCGGCCGGTTGCACGGCAGTGACTCGCCGCCCGATCCGGTGCTGGACCGGCATCCGTCAGTGGCCCGGTCGACCAAGGTCGCCGAGCTGCGGGACCGGCAGGTGGTGCTCGCGACCGCCGCGAAGTGGGGCTACGTCAAGGGCGTCGAGCCCTGGCGGCACGCGATCGTGGACGAGGCGTACCAGATGCGTTCCGACGCCCTGCTGCGGGTCGCGGGCCTCTTCGAGCGGGCGCTGTTCGTCGGCGACCCGGGCCAGCTGGACCCGTTCAGCGTGGTGGGCGCGGAGCAGTGGGCGGGGCTGTCGTACGACCCGTCGGCGAGCGCGGTGGTCACGCTGCTCGCGCACAACCCGGGGTTGCCGCAGCACCGGCTGCCGGTGTCCTGGCGGCTGCCCGCCTCGGCGGCGCCGCTGATCTCGGACGCCTTCTACCCGTACACGCCCTTCCGCAGCGGCACCGGGCACGGGGAGCGCACGCTGTCGTTCGGGGTGGCGTCGGACGGCAGCGGGCCCGACCGGGTGCTGGACGAGGCGGCGGCGTCCGGCTGGGGGCTGCTGGAGCTGCCCGCCCGGCACACTCCGCGCACCGACCCCGAGGCGGTCGCGGCGGTGGCCCAGGTGGTGCGGCGGCTGCTGGACCGTGGCGGGGTGACGGTGAGCGAGCGGGCCGAGGAGCCGGTGCCGCTCACCGCCGACCGCGTCGCGGTGGGCACGGCGCACCGTGACCAGGCCGCCGCGGTACGGGCCGCGCTGGCCCGGTTGGGCGTGACCGGCGTCGTGGTGGACACCGCGAACCGGTTGCAGGGACGGGAGTTCGACGTGACGGTCGTGCTGCATCCACTGTCCGGGCGGCCGGACGCGACCGCGTTCCACCTGGAGACCGGACGGCTGTGCGTGCTGGCCTCGCGCCATCGGCACGCGTGCGTGGTGGTGTGCCGGGCGGGGGTGGCCGGGCTGCTGGACGAGCATCCGTCGATGGAGCCGGTCCAGCTGGGGGTGACGGTGAAGTTCCCGGACGGCTGGGAGGCGAACCACGCGGTGCTGGCACGGCTGTCGGAGCACCGGGTGCGCTGGAGACGGTGACGAGCGCTTGGCCGGGCCGTCGGCGGCGCCGGGCGGAGTCCGGCACGCCGCCCGAAGCGGCCGAACGAACACGGCGCTCGGCGGCCTTGCCTCGTGCGGGACAATGGTAGGCGGCCCACGATCTGGAGGTACCTAGATGTCCGAGCCGCAGTCGGCTCAGCAGACGCCAGACGCAGCCCAGCACCGGATGCGGCCCGCGCGGCTGCTTTTCGAACCCGAGGCGGCGGCCTCCGACCCCGAGCACTTCTTCGACCTGGAGTCGATAGAGGACCCGGGGCGGCTGCTGGACCGCTCCACCGAGCTGGCGCTGGCGTTCCGGGCGGCGGCCGACCGAGCCACCGAGTTCCAGGCGATCGCGGCGGCGCAGCTCGCGGATCCCCGGCGGTTCGACCGGATGTCGATCGCCGCGATCGCGGAGCGTGCCGATTGGAGCGAGGACTACGCGAAGCGGATGGTCGACTTCGGCCTGGAGCTGCTCAACGGGCAGCCGCCGCGCGAGTGAGGCGCCGTCCACCGATCGGTCAATGACGCTGTGCACGTGCTGATGCACGGGATCCACAAGCCGGTGGCATATGCGAGAAGCGTAGTGCCGCGCGGCCAGGGGCGTCCCGGTTTCCGGTGATCCGGCGAAAGGCAGTGCACAGCGCCGGTAGATCTGTCTGCCATGACGGATACCTGGGAGCCGGACGCCATGCTGCGTGCCGAGTACGTGACGGTCGACGGGGCGGACTGGCTCGCCTCGGCCAGCGCCTTCCCGCGCAGTGTCCACGCCCTGTGGGCGGCGCGGCCCACGGCGCCCAGCGTGCTGCCGTGCGGGACGGCGTTCGACGTGCTGAACCTGCCGGCACTGTTCGGCCGCCGGGTCCTGGACCGGTTATGGGCGGCCGGCCCGGGCTGCGGGCCGGTGGCGGTACACCGCGGCCGGATCCTGGTCTTCGCCGTACCCGGCACCGCCGAGCGGCTGCCCGCGCTGCTGGCCTGGGAGGAGTGGGGCGTGCCGGTGCCGCCACTGATGTGCCACGGGCCGGGCGAGACGGTGACGGTGCCGCCGCTGGTGCCGGGGTGTGACGGACAGCACAGTGCCAGCAGGTCGCGCTGGCTGGTGGCGCCGGGCGCCCGGCACCCCTGGCTGCCGGGCGCGCCCGTGCTGCTCTGGGCCTGCCTGCGGGCGGCCCACGCGGGGCGGGACGGGAGGTGAACCAGGAGGGAAGACTTATCGATTTTTCTTCCTCCGGATCAGGGTGCTAAGGTCTTCGACGTTGACCGGCGCCGCTAGCTCAACTGGCAGAGCAGCTGACTCTTAATCAGCGGGTTCGGGGTTCAAGTCCCTGGCGGCGCACAACGGCCCCACACGCTTGCGTGTGGGGCCTCTTTGCATGTGGCGGTGCGGGTACGCCGGGCGCTCGGGCCTCGTCGGGAGGGCTCCGCTCCCCCGCCCCTTCGGAACTCCGCCACCAGACCCGACGGGCCGCGCCCGGTGGGCTTCGGGCCGGAGGGCCGGGTGGTCAGGGCACGCCCTTTCGTCAGGTAGTATTTCCCGCACAGGCGCCGCTAGCTCAACTGGCAGAGCAGCTGACTCTTAATCAGCGGGTTCGGGGTTCAAGTCCCTGGCGGCGCACCATGGAGGCCCCCACGTGATCGTGGGGGCCTACTTTTTTGTCACCCTTATCGTCCAGCCGCCGTCGGCGTCCCTGGCGAGTACGTCGACCCCTATGCCCTTGTCGCGGTCGGCGAACCGCTCCCCCGCGCGGTAGGGAGCGTCGTTGAGGGAGTTGAACGAGCCGCTGCTGAATTCGCAGGCAGTGGTGCCCGGATGGGCGTCGATGACCTTGATCGGCCCGTCCCCCGTGTCCACATCCGTGCGCACCCGGTACACCAGCACCCCCTCGCTGCACGCCGACGCGTCGTTCCCCCGCGCCGTGCGCGCCTCCACCACATACGCGGCTCTGCGGCCGTACGGGATCACCACCGCCTTGCGGCCGCCCGGCAGCTCAAGGGGCGCGAGCTGGAAGATCCGCGCTCCAGGTCTGGTGACGCACCCCACCTGAGCGTCGTCCAGCCAGCCCAGGCGCCACTTGTGCCAGGCGAACGGATCGCTCTGCAACCCCCAGTCCAGGGACATGATGTCCCACTGGCCGGCGAGCCGGTCGGTGCGGTGGAAGTCGTCGGCGGCGTAGAGGTCGGGCAGGCCGAGTATGTGTCCGTTCTCATGCGCGAGCACCCGCGGTCCGGCCTGGTCGTGGCCGTAGATCATGGAGACCCGGTCGAGATGGGTGCCGTCCTCGGTGCGCGCGGCGGTGCCGCCGGTCCATGTGACGGAGAGCACCGTCTCGTCCGCGGGCGGCCCCGCGTTGGGCGTGGCGATCACGTTGACCAGGTCGTAGCCGCGGAAGTCCACGCTGCGCCCGACCACCGCGGCCAGGTCCCGCATCATCGCGCGGTGCACCGACCACCCGTAGCCGCGCGTTATCCCGTACGACTCGAACGTGCGCGGCATCCGGAAGTACCGCAGCACCGGGAAGACGTGGTAGCGCAGCCTGCCGTACGAGGCGCGGGCGTACCACCGCGGTACGAACGGGAAGAACTCGGCGTAGCGGCTGCCCGCGCTCTCCCGGGCGGGCGCGTCCGGGAAGTCGATGAACAGGGTGAGGGCGCGCACCTCCCCGGTGGACCTGGCGTAGGCGGGGTCGCGGAGCGCGGCGAAACCCTCGGACATCTCGGTGCCCCGGTGGGCCCGCAGTGCGCAGGGGCGGCCGGAGGGGGTCGCCGACGTCGGGGGCGCGCTGGACGCGGTCGGGCCGATCAGGGTGGAGCTGCCGCCGCCGAGCAGCAGGACACCGGCCATCGCGGCGGCTTTCCACCATATGTGGCCCTCCCTGCGCTTCGCCCGCCTCATCGCTCGTCCGCCGTGACGGTCCAGCCGCGGTGCCCGTGGCGATCGACATGGATGTTCAGCACGTCCTGCGCCAGGCGCCCGAAGTGGTACGTGTACGACTCGCCCACGCCGAGCGGCGCGTCGGCGAGCTGCGGGTACACGGACGTGCCGTAGCAGGCGCCGGTCCACGGATGGCCGTCCATCACGGTGATCGGCCCCTCGCCGGACTGGATGTCGGTGTGCACCTCGTAGAGCAGTACGCCCTGGGTGCAGGCGTGCTCGTCGTTGCCCCGGGCCTCCCTGGCCTCGATCGCCAGTGCCGTGGTGACGTTGACGCGGACCACGATCAGCTTGGTGCCGCCGCGCACCTCGACGGGGGACAGGGTGCGCGTGGTGGTACCCGGATGGTCCACGCAGACCACCTGGCCGGGGTCTATCCAGCCGTACTTCCAGCGGTGCCAGGCGAACAGGTCGGGGGCCAGGGCGAACTGGCTGCCCATGAGGTCCCAGTCGCCCACCCGGGTGTCCCAGGAGTCGTTGCTGCCGGGGGGCGGGCGGAAGTACAGGTCCGGCAGGTCGAAGACGTGGTTGGTCTCGTGGGCCAGTACGTTCTGGTCCGGCGGGTGGTGTTCGAAGACGGTCACCAGTCGGTCGATGGTGGCGTGGCCGGAGTGGATCGGGCGGGCGAGGTTGATCACCTTGGTGGCGTCGGCGTCCACGCCGCGGGCGTCCGGGTCGGCGACGAGGTAGATCACCGGGTAGCGCCGGAAGTCGACGGCTCCGCCGACGGTCGAGATCGCGTCCTGGAGGTACTGCGCGCGCAGCCCGTCGGCCCAGTCGCGGTGGATGCCGTACGCCGTGGAGGGGCGCGGCATGCGGAACCAGCGCTGTACGACGTGCGGGTGGAGCCGGAGGCGCCCGTACGAGGCGCGGGTCAGGAACGTGGTGGTGGCCGGGAAGTGATCGGCGGTCAGTGCCCGCGTGTCGACGTCGGGGACGTGGTCGGGGAACGAGAGGAAGACCATGACGGCGTTCACGTCGCCCAACGGGCGGGGGTAGCCGCCGTTCCAGCGGTCCACGCCCTCCGAGTGCCGTACGTCGGTGCGTTCCAGCGCGCACGGCCCCCGCATCGGCGCGGCGGCCGCGGGCCCCGCCACCAGGCTCCACGCCACGAGCGCCACGAACCCCACCACCATGGCCACCCCCCGCCGGTTCCACCCCTCGCCGGCGGTGCTCCCCGCGCCTCGCCCACCCCCGCCGCACCCCGCGCCCCCCATCCGCCACCGTGGCGAGACCTTCTGCCCTCCGCAGCGGCGAGCCACCTGAACGGCGTGACCCGGCGGTCTCCAGCCCACCGAAGCCCGCGCCGCCCGCCCTGCCGGGGGGAGGCCGGAGCCCCGCGCGCGGCCGGTACCGCCCCCCGCGCCCCCGCCGCCGCGCGGACCTCGCACAACCGGCGTATCCGGCGAAGCCGATACGCCGGTCGCAATGGGCGTGCGACGGCTTGTCGCGGCGTGCGCGCGGGGCTGGAGGCGGCTCCGAACGCGCCGTAGGCGATCTCGCACACCGCCTCCCGGACGGATCCGGCCCGGAAGGAGTCGGGCCACCCTCGCTTACCCATCCAGCCTGTGATGGTTTGCGGGTGTACGCCCTGTTCTACTGAGCCAATTGAGGCAGGCTCAGTTAACTACACTCCGTAACCAGTGATCCCGTTCGATCATTTGGGTGCAGCATCCGACGCGGAGGGGTACATCGATATCGAAGGAACGGTCACTCCGCTTCCCACCCTGTTTCACGTGCCAAGAATCACCACCGTGACAGTGGCTCAGGCCCGCTACGAACCTCTATGATCGCCACATTTCCAGCATAGGAACCGCTTCCGGCGGTTCCCTCCACACCTCCCCGACTACCTGTGCGAGACGACTGCGATGCGGGAGCAAGCTGAAGGCGGACCTTTGGTCAGCCGGGAAAGCGAGCCCGCGGAGTGCTCCAGAGACGTCACGGAGTGTGACAATCCGATCCCTGGAAGCGCCGCCGCGGAGCTCCGCGATTATCACGCCGCTTTCAACGCCGCGCGAACCGCGATGGCGTTGGTCGACCGCGACGGACGACTGCTGGCGGCCAACCCGGCGCTGGGCTCGTTGCTCGGCACCGACCCGGCCGGACTGGCCGACCGCCGGGCCGCCGAACTCGTCGGACTCGGCGGCGACGAGCGGTCCCGGGACGCGTACCAGGACGTACTGCGCGGTGCCCGGGAGCGGCTGCGCAGGACCTGTCGGCTCAAAAGCCGTGACGGCCACGGGATGTGGGCCGAGGTCACCATCGAGTCGCTGCGCCAACGCGACCAGGGCGCACGCTCCGCGGGCGCGCTGCTGTCCGTGGAGGACGTGACCGAGCAGCGCGAACTGGCCGCCCGGCTGCGCCACTTGCAGATGCACGACCCGGTGACCCGGCTGCCCAACCGCGCCCTGTTCTTCGAGCGGCTGTCGGCCGCGCTGCGCTCGCCGACCAGCGGCCGGGTCGGGATCTGCTACCTCGACCTGGACGGCTTCAAGGCGGTCAACGACACGCTGGGGCACGCCATCGGCGACCGGCTGCTGGCCGCGGTCGCCACCCGGCTGCTCGCCTGCGTCGCCGAGGGCGGCCATCTGGCCGCCCGGCTCGGCGGCGACGAGTTCGCCCTGCTGGTGGAGGAGTCGCAGGACACCGAGCAGTTGGTGGCGCTCGCCGACACCGTGCTGTCCGCGCTGCAACGGCCGTTCGACCTGGAGGGGCACCGGCTGGCGGTCTCGGCGAGCATCGGCGTGGTCGAGCGGCCCACCGCGGGCACCTCGCCGACCTGTCTGATGCAGGCCGCCGACACCACGCTGTACTGGGCCAAGGCGGACGGCAAGGCGCGCTGGACGCTTTTCGACCCGGAGCGCAACGCACACCGGATGACCCGCCAGTCGCTGTCCAGCACGCTGCGGCAGGCGGTGGAGCGCGGCGAGTTCGTACTGGAGTACCAACCGCTGGTCGCGCTGTCCGGTGGCGCGCTGCGCGGGGTGGAGGCGCTGGTGCGCTGGGAGCACCCCCAGTTCGGCAGGCTGGCGCCGAATCGCTTCATCGGTCTTGCCGAGGAGAACGGCTCGATCGTCCAGCTCGGCCACTGGGTGCTCGCCGAGTCCTGCCGGCGAGCCCGGGCCTGGCAGAAGGACCACCCGGACGAGCCGCTGTTCGTCAGCGTCAACGTGGCGGTGCGGCAGGTGTGGGACTCGGATCTGGTGACCGATGTGGCCGAGATCCTGGACGAGACCGGACTGCCCCCGGAACTGCTCCAGTTGGAGCTGACCGAGTCGGCGGTGATGGGTTCGGCGGGGCAGCCGTTGCAGGCGCTGCACGCGCTGAGCGAGATGGGTGTGCGGATCGCCATCGACGACTTCGGCACCGGCTATTCGAACCTGGCGTATCTGAGCCGACTCCCCGTGGCCGCACTGAAGTTGGACGGATCGTTTGTGCGGGGCTTCCGTTCGCCCGAACATCCGAACCCCGCCGACGAGACGATCGTCGTGGCCCTGGTGGAGCTGGCGCACCGGCTCGGACTGACCGTCACCGCGGAGTGCGTGGAGAACGCGGAGCAGGCCGAGCGGCTGCGGCGGATCGGATGCGACACCGGTCAGGGGTGGTTCTACTCCCGCCCGGTCGCGGCGGAGCGCATCTCCGCGATGCTCGGCGGGCGTTGACCGGCGGAGCCCGCCGAGCATCACGGGTGGGGGGAGGCGGTCCGGCGCGGACTCAGCAGGCGCCGAGGTCCTGCCAGACGCCCCACTGGCCGGTGGTGCCGGGCTGTTCGCCCTGCGTCCACCACTTGGCCTTCCAGCTGTGTCCGCCGTACGAGACGGTGTTGCCCGCGGTGTAGATCGCGGACTTGTCCCACGGCGCGGCGGTGCAGGTGCCCGGTGGGGTCGGGGTCGGAGTGGGGGTCGGCGTCGGTGTCGGGGTGGGGGTCGGGCTCGAACTGCACGAGGCGGCCGAGCCGTTGGTGTCGTTGACGGTGTCGTTGAACAGCGACGCGCTCTGGTCCAGGTCGTAGAGCGAGAACATCATGGTGCCGCCGAGCCCGTTGCAGTGCAGGTAGTCGGCCTTGGCCTGGATGGACTGGGCGTCCTCGCCGGACCAGAAGTTGTTGCCGTCGTAGAAGTACGCCGCCTGCGCCGCGGGGTCCCAGAAGGTGTCACCGGGGTTGTCGACGATCCCGCCCAGCTCCTTGTACATCCTGATGCCCGGTACGTTCCCGGAGTCGGCGGAGCCGGCGGCCGGTCCGGTAGCGCTCTGGAACAGGCCGTGGTTGCTGCCCGCCGGTACGCCGGTCCAGCCCCGGTAGTAGAACGGCACCCCGAGGTTGAGCTTGTTGGCCGGGAAGCCGCCGGGTATGCCGTACTGCTGGTCGCCCACGGTGTAGGCCCGGATCGCCGCGTCGTCGGAGTACTTCTCGGTGCCCGGGGCGATGGGTTGGCTGGGGTCGTTGGGGTTGTCGTAGACCGGTGCGGCGTGGTTCGTGGGCCCGGTGGCCTCCCAACCGCCGTGCATGTCGTACGTCATGACGTCACCGAACGTCAGGTACTGGCCGATCTTGTCGGTCTGCACATTGGTGATCTTGTCCTGGCCCGCGGGGATGGCCGCGCTGAGGGCGTAGCTCTTGCCGTCGGCCTGGCCCTGGGCGTCCAGCTCCGAGCGGAACTCGGCGAGCAGCGCGGTGAAGTCCTGCTTGTCGGCGGTGCTGGAGTGGTTGCCGACGTGTCCGCCGCCACCCGGGTACTCCCAGTCGATGTCGAAGCCGTCGAAGATGCCCTTGGCGGTACCGGGGCCGCCGTAGCCGCCCTGCGAGGGCAGGTTGCCCTTGATGAACATGTCGATGCAGGACGAGACCAGCTTCTTGCGCGAGGCGTCGCTGGCCGCCGCGTCGGAGAAGTACTTGGAGTACGTCCAACCGCCCAGCGAGAGCAGCACCTTCAGGTGCGGATTCTTCGCCTTGAGCTCCTGGAGCTGGTGGAAGTTGCCCGCGATCGGCTGGTTCCAGGTGTCGGCGGTGCCGTCCACGCTGATGTCCGAGCCGTAGGACTTCTGGTAGTCGGCGAACGAGTCCCCGGCGCCGTCACCGGCGTTGGGGTCGTTCTCACCGCCTGGATCAGGGTCGGTGGCCTTGGTGGTCTCGAAGCAGGTGAGGTTGGTGGGGTCGATGTTCTCGAAGTCGTAGATCAGGTAGTCGAGTTTGCCCGCCATCCCCTCGCTGTCGACGTTCTTGGGGTAGAAGGCGTTCTGGTAGATCGACCACTGGTCGTAGTACGCGACCTTCAGGCCGCCGCTGGTGGCCGCCGCACCGGTGGTGTTGGCCGCGGTCGCGGCGTGCACCGCGGGCCGGACGGCTGACGACGCGTCGGCCTGCGCGGCGACGCCGAGACCGGCCGCGGCCAGTGCCAGCACGGACAGCGCGGCTGTCAGTGGTCTGCTGGGGCTACGGGAAAAGCGCACGTGGGGGACCTCCTGGGCAGGGTGGAGGCCGGGCGGAGGGGGCATGGCCCCGCTGTTTCACCGGCTGGTTATGGAAATACCGACCGGTCAGGTCCACGTCAATGGTCTGGACTAATCTTGGACTAGACCATTTTCCGCGCAGCGAGAGGTCCAGGCCGGTGGGGTGCGACCCACCGATCTGGACCACCCTTGGACGTGGAAGCGTCAGCCGCCCGCGGCGGGCAACTCGTAGGCGTCGGCGATCAGTTCGAGCGAACGCAGCCGGGCGTCACCGCCGTGCGCGTTGGACGTGATCATCAACTCGTCGGCGCCGGTGCGCTTCCGCAGCTCGTTCAACCCCTCGCGCACCGTCTCGGGCGTGCCGTACTCGACGTCCGCCAGCCACGAGTCCACGAACTCCCGCTCCATCGGGCTGAACGGGTACCCGTCCGCCTCCTCCGGCGTGGGCACCAGACCGGGGCGGCCGGTGCGCAGCCGCAGCATCGCCAGGGCACCGGTGAGCACCTGGCGGCGGGCCTCCTTCTCCTCCTCGGCGGCGAAGGCCTGCACCCCTATCAGCGCGTACGGGCGGTCCAGTATCGCCGACGGGCGGAAGGTCTCCCGGTACAGCTCCAGTGCCGGAACCGTGTTGCGCGCGGAGAAGTGGTGCGCGAAGGCGAACGGCAGCCCCAACTCGCCCGCCAGTCGTGCGCTGAACCCACTGGACCCCAGCAGCCACACCGGCGGCCGGTGCGGCGACTGCACCCCGCCGGCCACACCGCCCTGGACCGGTCCCGGCACGGCATGGATCCGCCGGTACGGATGGCCGTCGGGGAAGTCGTCGTCCAGGAAGCGGATCAGCTCGGCGAGCTGCCGCGGGAAGTCGTCGGCGGCCTCGCGCAGCGCGTCGCTGCGGCGCAGCGCCGCCGCCGTGGCGCCGTCCGTACCCGGCGCGCGGCCGAGACCGAGGTCGACGCGGCCGGGCGCCAGCGCCTCCAGGGTGCCGAACTGCTCGGCGATGACCAGCGGCGCGTGGTTGGGCAGCATGACACCACCCGAGCCGAGCCGGATGGTGTGGGTGTGCGCGGCGATGTTGGCCAGGATCACGGCCGGGGAGGAACTGGCGACTCCCGGCATGGAGTGGTGCTCGGCGACCCAGAACCGCTGGAAGCCACGGGCCTCGGCCAGCCGTGCGAGCGCCGCGCTGGTGCGCAGCGCCTGCGTGGCGGTCAGCCCGCTGCCGACGGTCGCCAGATCCAACACGGACAACGGCACGGGCGCGGTGCCTCGCACCGTCCCGCGAATCTCGTCCCCGTTCCGCCGCTCATCAGCCACGACGCCGTGCCTCCCGCTCGCGTTGCCTCTACTGCGAGCTGCTAACCGGATGCTGGCTCCGGTTATTCCCGGTGCTTTATCCCCGGGGCTCGCGGTCCGGGCGAGGACCGCCCCGGCACGGCCCGCGGGATCCCGCTGCGGCCACGCCTACGTCTCCCGCGGCGGGGCAAGGGCCAGCCCCCGACGGGCGGCAGCCGGGCCCGGCGGTGCCGAACTCATCGTGGGCCGGTGGCGTCCCCGGCCCCCACTGGAGCGAACAACGCGCCCAGCCCCGAGCGGGAGCGTTCCGCGCCGATCAGCCTCAGGCCCTCCCACACGGTGACCTGGTTGGCGGTGAGCACCGGCTTGCCGAGCGCGGACTCCAGGTCGTCCAGCCAGGCCGCCGTGTGCAGCGCGGTGTCCGGCAGCAGCACCGCTTCCGCGTCCGGGTGGTCACCACCCCGCGCGAGCCGCAGCACCTCGTCGCGCCCCCACGTACCGACCTCGGCGGCGGTCACGATGCCGCTGCTCAGGGCGCCCACCACCGAGACCCCGGCCTCGGCGAGGAACGCCACGAAGCGCTCGGCCACGTCCCGCGGATACGTCGCGGCGACCGCGACCCGCCGCACGCCCAGCGCCCGTACCGCGTGCGCGAAGGCGAACGAGGTCGAGGACGCGGGCAGTCCCGCCGCCCGGGACAGCTCCCGTACCTGCTCGCCCGCGCCCGCCCAGCCGAAGACGAAGCTGGCGGAGGTGCACGCCCAGACCACGGCCCGCACCCCCGTACCGGCCAACTGCCGGGCCCCGTCGGCGAGTCGGGCCGCGGAGCCCATCTCCAGCAGCGCGTCGACACGGTGCGCGTCCTCACCGATGTCGGTGTGCACCAGCGGTAGTCGGACCGGCGGTCCCGACGCGGCGAGCAGCCGTTCCAGTCGCGGATAGTCGTCCTCGGCGGAGTGGCCGGGATAGAGGAAGCCAACAGCCATACCCCCGCCCCTTCCCACATGTTCCGGCGACACACCAGCCGGTGCGGCGGCGTCAGTTGACGAGCGGATCCTCCGGTGGCGGCGGTGGATCGAGGGCGTCGAACACCTCCGCGTCCCCGAACGGCGGCCCGGCCAGGGCGACTTCGGGCAGCGCCGAGGCCTCCACCGCCGGGAACGGCTCCACCGGCAGCCCCACCACCAGCCCGGTCCCGGCCCGCGCCGAGGCGTCCAGCAGCGCCTGGTACGGGCCGACGGCCGCCGCGCCGATGCGGCGCAGCGCCGCCCACATCGTCACCTGGTTCGCGGACAGCACCGGCAGCCGCAGCTCCGCCTCCAACTGCGGGATCACGTCGTACGTCGGCAGGTTGGTGCAACTGATGAACAGCGCGTCGGCCGCGCCCACCACCGCACTGCGGGCCATGTCCACCACATCGCGGTACGGCACCTGCCAGATCTGCCGGGTCAGCCCGAGGTAGGCCCGCCCGGTGACCGCGATCCCGGCCTCGCGCAGGAACGCCTCCAGGGAGTCGGTCACCGACCTGGTGTACGGGGTGACCACCGCGACCCGGCGGGCGCCGATCTCGCCCAGCGCCGCCAGCAGAGCGCCCGAGGTGGTCACCGCGGGCAGCGCCACCCCCGACGCCTGGCTCATCGCCGCGCTCATCGCCCGCTCGCCCGCCACCCCGCCGACGAAACTGCCCGAAGTGCACGCGTAGGCCAGCGACTCCGGCTGGACGGCGTGCAGCGCCCGTACCGCCTCGCGCAACGTCTCGTGCTCGCTGACGATCCGGGCCATGTCGAGGCTGACCTCGACCGGTACGAACGGGGTGCGCGTCAGGTGCAGTGACACATCGTCCGGCACCCAGCGCCACAGCTCGCGGTCGAGGGCGAAGTCGAACGGCGCTACGACACCGACACCGCGCTGCGGCAACGGCCCGCCGAGGAAGGCGATGTCCAACGGAGGTCCCCTTTGCGGACGCATGGCGGAATGAGGGGCTAAGCGCGACAAGTGGTATGCACAGGAGGATTGTTGACACGGTAGATACGGATTCTTAGCGTGGTCAATCCATCCACCGGACAACGAACGCCAAGCGGATTTCCACCAGCGGCACTTGGGGCGGCGGCCCCGGAAAGGGACGGGTGGGCGGAATTTCCACGCTACTGGTGCTCGGCGACGAACCTCCCCGGCAGTTGGAGCGGCTGCCGTCCGGCACCCGTGTCGTACGGGCGGAGCCACGGCGGCTGACGGACCAACTGGGCTCGGCCGACGTGGTCCTGGTGTGGGACTTCACCTCCGACGCGCTGCGTGCGGCGTGGCCGGAGCACGGCCCGGTGCCGGCCTGGGTGCACACCGCGAGCGCGGGTGTGGACCGGGTGGTCTTCCCCGCACTGATCACCGCGCGCACCGCGCTGACCAACGCCCGGGGCGTCTTCGAGCAGCCGATCGCCGAGTACGTCACCGGACTGGTGCTGGCCCTGGCCAAGGACTTCCAGGGCACCTGGGAGCTGCACCGGCAACGCCGGTGGCGCCACCGGGAGACGATGCGGGTGGCCGGATCCCGTGCGGTGGTGGTGGGCGCCGGTCCCATCGGGCGAGCGGTGGCGCGCACCCTGGCCGCGCTGGGCGTACGGCTGGACCTGGTGGGCCGGACCGGGCGGGACGACCCGGAGTTCGGCCGGGTGCGGGGGCGCGCCGAACTCGCGGCGCTGCTGGCGGAGGCGGACTGGGTGGTGTGCGCGGCGCCGCTCACCGAGGAGACCCGGGGAATGTTCGACGCGGCGGCCTTCGGGCGGATGAAGGGCTCCGCACGCTTCGTGAACGTCGGCCGCGGCCCGCTGGTGGTCACCGATGACCTGGTCAAGGCACTGCTGGAGCGGCGGATCGGGGGTGCGGTGCTGGACGTCTTCGAGGACGAGCCGCTCGGCCACGACCACCGGCTGTGGGACGTACCGGGTCTGCTGGTCTCCCCCCACATGAGCGGTGACACCTTCGGCTGGCGTGACGAGCTGGCCGAGCAGTTCCTGGACAACTTCGACCGCTGGACGTCCGGACGGCCACTGTTCAACGTGGTGGACAAGCGGCTGGGTTACGTACCCGTGCCCTGAAGGACCGGTAAGGACAGGAGGCCCCTTGCCATGACCGACCTGTACGAACTGACTGCCAGCCAACTCGTCGCGGGGTACCGCTCCGGCGCGTTCTCGCCCGTCGAGGCGTTGCGTTCGGTGCTGGAACGCGTCGAGGCGGTCAACGGGACCGTGAACGCGTTCTGCCGCGTGGACGCCGACGGAGCTCTGGAGGCCGCCAGGGCGTCAAGGGAACGGTGGCGGCGCGGCGAGCCGACCGGACTGGTGGACGGGGTGCCGGTGTCGGTCAAGGACCTGCTGCCGCTGCGCGGCGCGCCGACGCTGCGCGGTTCGCGCACTGTCGATCCGGCGGGCGGGCCGTGGGACGAGGACGCGCCGGCGGTGGCGCGGCTGCGCGAGCACGGCGCGGTGTTCATCGGCAAGACGACCACCCCGGAGTTCGGCTGGAAGGGCGTCACCGACGGCCCGCTGTACGGCGTGTCCCGCAACCCGCATGATCCCCGGCGCACTTGCGGCGGCTCAAGCGGTGGCAGTGCGGCGGCGGTCGCCCTGGGCGCGGGGCCGTTGAGCCTGGGCACTGACGGCGGGGGGTCGGTGCGGATTCCCGCCGCTTTCTGTGGCGTCTTCGGGCTGAAACCCACCTACGGGCGGGTGCCGCTGTATCCGGCCAGTGTGTTCGGCACGCTGGCACATGTGGGGCCGATGACCCGGGACGCGGCCGACGCCGCCCTGATGATGGATGTCATCAGCGCCCCGGACTGGCGCGACTGGTCGGGGCCGCCGCCCCAAGCGGGCTGCTTCCGCGACGAGTTGGCCGGCGGGGTGGCCGGGTTGCGGGTGGCCTACAGCCCCGACCTGGGAGGTTCGGTGTCGGTGGCACCCGCGGTGGCGGCGGCGGTACGGCGGGTGGCTGACCGGTTGGCGGAGCTGGGCGCGCGGGTGGAGGAGGCGCATCCGCCGTTCACCGACCCGGTCGAGGCGTTCCATGTGCTGTGGTTCAGCGGAGCCGGGCAGCTCGTTGCCCAACTGCGCTCCGAGGAGCGCGAGTTGGTGGACCCCGGACTGGCCGAGATCGCCGAGCAGGGCGCTCGTTACAGCGCGTTGGACTACGTGCGCGCCACCCAGGTGCGGATGGCGCTCGGCCAGACCATGGGCGGCTTCCACCAGAAGTACGACCTGCTGCTGACGCCCACCGTGCCGCGCACCGCCTTCGCGGCGGGCCTGGAGGCGCCGCCGGACGCGCCCGGTCACCGTTGGACGAGTTGGACCCCGTTCACCTACCCGTTCAACATGACCCAGCAACCGGCGGCCACGCTCCCCTGCGGCACGGACCCCGAAGGGCTGCCCATCGGCGCCCAGTTGGTGGCCGCCCGGCATGCCGACGCCCTGGTGCTACGCGCCGCGCACGCGCTCACGCCCGACGGAAGGTGAGCGTCTCCCCCAGCGCCCCGCCCCGCCACAGGTCGTGCGCCGCGGCGGCCATCCGGTCCAGGCCGTCCACCACCGTGCCCCACACGGTGCCGGGCACGAAACCGGTGTCGGCGTTGAGCAGCAGGTTGTTGCGCTCGTAGAACAGCGCCAGGTCCACCACCCTGGAGTGGCCCGCGTGCCCCGCCGAGCTGCCGTAGCCGTAACTGGCCGTGCCCAGCAGGGTGTCGGTGAACGAGAAGTACATCAGGTCACCCGGGATCGGGGTGATCGTCGGGTTCTCCAGCGGTGGTTCGCCGTCCGCGAAGGCGGGCAGCAGGGTGTAGACCTCGTTGCGCGCGTACTTGGCGTGGTACACCTCGCCCGCCAACGGCAGCGCCTCCCAGACCGCGGCACAGGTCAACGGCGCGCGGTCGTCCAACAGCCGTACCCGGCAGGCCACCGCCCGCTTGGCGAGCCCGATCTCAACGAATCGTTCCATCAACTCCACCTCCAGCGTGCGTCCCCTGGACCCCTTCCCGTACGGACGCGGCCCCAAAGCCCGCTTGGGTGACCGATAAGTGATGGTTGTAGTTGAACTATGACCTATATGGCTATCGGGTAGGTTCGAAGGAGACCATCTACTGACACGGCGACCAGCAGGAGCAGCCCCCCTTCATGAGCAGCAGGAACAGTTGGCAGAACAAGCAGTCGGCACGTGAGCGGCTGAAGGCCGAACGGGATCGTCAGGCGCGGCGGTCCAAGCTGCGCCGCCGCCTCGGCATCGGCGCGGTCGCCGTCGCCGCGGTGGCCGCGGCCGCCGCGGGCGTGGTGTTCGCCAGCTCGGCCTCCGGCTCCGGCGAGCACGACGACTGGGCCCGGGTCCCCACCGACGCCGCGGCCAAGCCGCTGAAGACCCCGCGGAACGTGGCCGCCGACGGCGTGACCGTCCCGTACGGCGACCCGCACAACGGCAAGGTGCTGGCGGTCTACGAGGATCCGCGCTGCCCGATCTGCAGGATGTTCGAGCAGACCGACGGCGACGAGGTGCGCAAGCTCGCCGACCAGGGCAAGTACCGCGTCGAGTACCACTCCGCCACGTTCCTGGACCGCACCGAGGACGAGAGCGGCTCCAAGACCGCGCTCGCCGCCCTCGGCGCCGCGCTCGACCAGGGCGGCCTGCCGAAGTACCTGGCGTACAAGAAGGTGCTGTTCGAGAACCAGCCCGACGAGCAGACCGACCGTTTCGCGGACACCGACTACCTGCTGGACCTGGCCGGAAAGGTGCCGGGACTGAAGACCCCGACGTTCGAGCGCGAGGTCCGCGACGGAACGTTCGTTCCCTGGGCGGTGAAGACCGGCAAGGCGTTCAACGACGCCAAGGACCGCGACGGCAAGCCGATCGGCGGCACCCCGTCGGTGCTGCTCAACGGGGCGCGGCTGAACGTGCTGACCCAGACCGGGCCGGTCTCCCCCAAGGACTTCACAGCCGAGGTCGAACGGGCGCACTGACCCCGGTTCACCGGTCGGCCCGTGACCGTGCGCCGGTCACGGGCCGACCGGTCTCGACGCGCGTGCCCTCCGCGAGCCCGGACCAAACAGGTGCGGCACCGACCGCCGTCAAGGGCAATTCCGAAGAAGCCACGCACCCGTGCGGACATCTCCAGGTCAGACGCCTCAATGAAGTGTCCGCCGGGGGGCATCGGGATTCAGAACAACACGAAAAGCCATGGCGTCTCCTGCGGCAAGATTGACACCACAACGACAGCCCCAGCGGCCTGGTGGGAATCAAGGCGGCACCGTACCGCTGCTTCACCACAACCACTCCGACGCTGCGCGGCCCACTGGCCTCCGCGGATCGGTGAGTTGGCCCGCTTCGAACAGGCCCCAGGCCGCCGGGCCGGTGTCGCGTGTGTCACCGAAGCGCCGCTGCGTGGGCTCGGACTGAGCAAGGATGAGCTTGGGGAGCGCGCGAAGGGACCGTTGAGGACGGTGGGCCTCGACGGGTGTTCGAGTCCGCTGCGCCGAAGGGGATTTCCGGCGCGGCGGAACACTCGGGAAGCCTGGAATTCCTCCGGGCACTACGCTGAACTGCCCGGATACCACGGCAATCCGGCGGGTGTCCAAGGGGCGGCCGGGTAATCCGAAGGACCATACCGGCACGGTTCTTGACTTAGGCATATGCCAGAGTGATACGTCCCTGCATATACGCGCGAGAACCCTCATGGAAGTACGCAACCAGGGCTCTTGGCACTCCGGTTGGGGCTATCGTGGAAGCCGGTCCACTGCCGGGGCCCGGTCCGCCGATCTCCTCGACCGGTGCCCGGCAGTCGCGACCATCACGCAAAGCGGTCACACCTGCGAGGGGGACACCGTGTCGCTGGAGCACCGACAGACCGCGCCGGCCTACGCGGCGGTCCAGTACGCAATGCGCGTACTGGCGACCGTGGACCGCCATGGCCGCGGCGTGACGGCCGACCAGCTTTCCCGTGACATAAGCGTGCCCGTTGACTACCTGGCCCCGCTGCTCTCCATGTTGAAGAACGAGGGCTACCTCGATCTCCAGCCCGACGGTGCCTATGTGGTCGGCGAATCGGCTGTCCTGCTCGGTAGCAGCACCCGGCGGCGCGCCCTGAGCGACAAGCTCAAGGCGATCCTCGCCAGGTTGCGCGACGAGGTCGGCGCGGCGGTCTACTTCAGCCGCTACGACGACGGC
>NZ_JARJBC010000033.1:0-54372 GCF_029269905.1 Streptomyces silvisoli
ATCAACATATCTGGCGTTGACTTTTGGCACGCTGTTGAGTTCTCAAGGAACGGAAGCTTCCTTCGAGACCGTCTCACCGGTCCCTCCGGGCTTTCCCTTCGGTTTCTCCAGCTTATCAGATCTTTTCAGACCCGATTCCCGCTGGCGGGATTTCCTGCTTTTGCTTTGCGTTCCGGCCTTTCGGCTTTCGCGCTCTCCGACTTTAGCAGAAGCTTTCCGTCGGATTTTCCGCCCCCAGCAGGTGAGCCATCTGAACACACATGTGTCCGCGGCACTCGTGGAAGCGGAGGTGTAAACGTACTGGAGCCCCGCACCGGAAGCAAATCCCCTCCCGGGCCACCAATCCGCGCCCACCGCCGCGGACCTCGCGGCGGTGGGCCCCACCGCGAGGCCAACCCCCAGCTCACCGCCAATGGTCTAAACCGGTCGGGCATGACGTTAGGCTGCTCTAGCGGTACCGCCGTCCGGTACAGGATGGGACGGCGCCTATGAACTCCGCACATAGGAGGCTTCCCATGACGACTGTGACGTCCCCCCTCCCCGGAAGGGCCATCGGGCTCGCCGCGGTGCCGGATCCGGTGTTCTCCGGCGCGATGGTGGGTCCTGGGACCGCGATCGACCCGGTGCGCGAGCCGTCCGAGGCGCTGGCGCCGGTTGACGGTGTTGTCGTCTCCCTTCACCCGCACGCGTTCGTGGTCGTGGACGCGAACGGCCATGGCGTGCTGACCCACCTGGGCATCGACACTGTTCAGCTGAACGGTGAGGGCTTCGAGCTGCTCGTCAACAAGGGCGACACCGTTACCCGCGGGCAGGCCGTGGTGCGGTGGAACCCGGCGGCGGTCGAGGAGGCCGGTAAGTCGCCGGTCTGCCCGGTCGTGGCGCTGGAGGCCACCGCCGATTCGCTGGGCGACGTGCGGGAAGACGGCGATGTGAAGGCTGGCGACCAGCTCTTTTCCTGGAGCTGACCGACGCCCCGGGCGCGGCGCCGTCATATTCGACGCCGGGCGAACGCGGTAATCACGAGCGCGGCGGCCACCGCCGCATCAACCGGAGACGGGTGAGATGGAGACAACGCTGCGAGGCGTCGGTGTGAGCCACGGTGTGGCGATCGGCGAGGTACGCCACATGGGTACCGCGGTGCTCGAACCACCGGCGAAGCAGATCCCCACGAATGAGGCCCCCCGTGAGCAGGGCCGGGCGCGGCAGGCCGTGGAGGCCGTGGCCGCCGATCTGGTCGCACGCGGCAATCTGGCGGGCGGTGAGGCCCAGGCGGTGCTTGAGGCCCAGGCGCTGATGGCCCAGGACCCCGAGCTGATGTCCGACGTGGAGCGCCGGATCGCCGTGGGTAGCACCGCGGAGCGTGCCGTCTATGACGCCTTCGCCGCGTACCGGGCGCTGCTGGCCGGAGCCGGGGAGTACCTTGCGGGCCGGGTGGCCGACCTGGACGACGTCCGCAACCGCATCGTGGCCCGGCTGCTGGGCGTGCCGATGCCGGGCGTGCCGGACAGCGACGAGCCGTACGTACTGATCGCACGGGACCTCGCACCGGCGGACACCGCTCTGCTCGACCCGTCTCTGGTGCTCGGTTTCGTCACCGAGGAGGGCGGCCCGACCAGCCACAGCGCGATCCTGGCCCGCGCGATGGGCGTGCCGGCCGTGGTGGCGCTGCCGGGCGCGAGCGAGCTTGCCGAGGGCAGCGTGGTGGCCGTGGACGGCAGCACGGGTGAGGTCTTCGTCAGCCCGAGCGCCGAGAAGCGTGCCGCTCTGGAGGCGGCTGCCGCCGAGCGCAAGGCGGCGCTGGCCGCGGCGGTCGGTCCCGGTGCCACGTCGGACGGGCACAAGGTCCCGCTGCTGGCCAATGTCGGCGGTCCGGGCGATGTTCCGGCGGCGGTCGAGGCCGGTGCCGAGGGCGTGGGCCTGTTCCGTACCGAGTTCCTCTTCCTGGACGACAGCAAGAAGGCGCCCTCGGAGGAGAAGCAGGTCGAGGCGTACCGCAAGGTGCTGGAGGCCTTCCCGCAGGGCCGTGTGGTGGTGCGGGTGCTGGACGCGGGCGCGGACAAGCCGCTGGAGTTCCTGACCCCGTCGGACGAGCCCAACCCGGCGCTGGGGGTGCGGGGTCTTCGGACGCTGCTCGACCACCCCGAGGTGCTGCGCACCCAGCTGAGGGCGCTGGCCGAGGCCGCGGCGGGGCTGCCGGTCTACCTTGAGGTCATGGCCCCCATGGTGGCCGACCGTGCCGACGCCAAGGCGTTCGCCGACGCGTGCCGCGAGGCCGGGTTGCAGGCGAAGTTCGGCGCGATGGTCGAGATTCCCTCGGCGGCGCTGCGGGCCCGGTCCATTCTTCAGGAGGTGGAGTTCCTGTCGCTGGGTACCAATGACCTGGCGCAGTACACCTTCGCCGCGGACCGTCAGGTCGGTGCGGTGTCACGGTTGCAGGATCCGTGGCAGCCCGCGCTGCTCGACCTGGTGGCGCTGGCCGCTGAGTCGGCCAAGGCCGAGGGCAAGAGCTGTGGTGTGTGTGGTGAGGCGGCCTCCGATCCGCTGCTGGCTTGCGTGTTGACCGGTCTGGGTGTGACCAGCCTGTCCATGGGTGCCGCCGCCATCCCGTATGTGCGGGCGACGCTGGCCAAGTACACGCTGGCGCAGTGTGAGCGTGCGGCGGCCGCCGCGCGGGCGACGGACTCGGCCGAGGAGGCGCGTGTCGCCGCCCGGGCGGTGCTGTCCGGCGAGTGACCGCGGTCCCGGGCGCTCAACACGCCCGGGAGCCAGAGGAGTTGGGGGGCGTCCTGCCGTCACGGCGGGGCGCCCCCTTCGTGTTCCCGCCCCGTCACGCGTCGGACGGCGGCGGCAGCGGCGTTCCCGCGCAGTACGTCACTCCGGGTTCCGGCGGTACGGGTTCGCCGGTCTCGGCGTCCGTGCAGTAGGCGTTGAAGACCTCGGCCTCGGTGAGCGGATGCAGCCAGCCGTCGCGCAGGCTCCAGCCGCGTACCCGGTCCGGCTCGCCGGGCGTGCCGCGCCCGGTGCGCAGCACGACGCCGCCGGGGCTGCCGGTGGCGAGTCCGACGGCGAGCACGGTGCAGAAGACCAGCGCGTCGGTCTCACCGAGTTGGACCGTGCCGTCGTCCGCGCACCGCGCGTGCAACACCCCGGCCAGCGGCGGGCTTTCCTCGGTGACCATCGCGTCCGGTCCCGCATCGATCCGCACCACGGGCACGCTGCACACCAGGTGGTGCCGGCCGGGGCCGGCGGCTCGCAGTAGCCGGGACAGTGCCTCGGAGGCCCGGTCGAAGGCGGCGTTGTGCCCGCCGCCCGCGCAGGCGTCGCAACCGCTGGCCCTGGCGAGGAGTTCGGTGGCGTGCTCCCAGGTGGCGCGCCGGTCGGCGGCGCCGATGAGTTGGCTGACGAGATGGTCGACGGGTTGTCCCTGGTACGGGACCGTGGCGCCGCCCGCCGCCACCTCCGCGATGTACCGGGAGCGGGTGGCGGCGGTGTCCGGGTCCTGGCCGGTGTCGGCGCAGTAGGCCGCGAACTCGGCGGGGTCGAACAGGGCGACGCTGATGTGGATGCCCTGGGCGGCGAGTGAGCGCAGCAGGCCCTGCATCTGGCGCAGGTACTGGGCGTGGTCGTGGAAGGCGAAGGTGGAGTAGGACCGCATCGCTGTGAAGTCCTCGCGGTCCGCCAGCAACGCGACGGTGCTGGGCACTTCGCGGCGCAGGGTGCGGCGTGACACCCGCCGCGAGGTGCTGAGGTTCTCGGTGTGTGACATGGTTCCCCCTCCGTGCGGCTACCCCCGTAGCCACAGCAGCACGGCTGTGTAGGCCCGCTGACCTGTCACGGTCTTCGGACTCTTGCTCACTCACCGTAACCTGGAGCACTGACAGCGCGCGGAGAGAATGACCGGAGTTTTGTTCAACTCCTGATTCGCCGCTGCCGCGCCAACTCCTCGTAGAAGCTCAGTAGTTCGACGTTGTCGACGGAGCCGGGGTTGACCGCCTTCTCCAGCGGGGTGCCCTGCAACAGCCGTTTCACCGGTACCTCGATCCGCTTGCCGGTGAGGGTGTGCGGGATGCCGGGGACGGTGATGACCTCGTCGGGGACGTGCCGGGGGGAGAGTTCGGCGCGGATGGCCCGCTTGATGCGGTCGCGCAGGGCGTCGTCGAGCTCCGCGCCCTCGGCGAGCACGACGAACAGCGGCATCCAGTAGCCGCCGTCGGCCTGTTCGACGCCGATGACGAGGGATTCGCGGATCTCGGGGAGGCGTTCGACCACTTCGTAGATGTCGGCCGAACCCATGCGCACACCCTGGCGGTTGAGGGTGGAGTCGGAGCGGCCGTGGATGATGACGGTGCCGCGGGAGGTGATGGTGATCCAGTCGCCGTGCCGCCAGACGCCCGGGTACATCTCGAAGTAGCTCTCGCGGTACCGGATGTCGTCCGGGTCGTTCCAGAAGCGGACCGGCATGGATGGCAGCGGTGCGGTGACCACGAGTTCGCCGACCTCGTCGATGACCGGCTTGCCGTTCGGGTCCCAGGCCTGGAGGTCGGTGCCGAGGCAGGCGCCCTGCAACTCGCCGATGTAGACCGGCAGGGTGGGGATGCCGCCCGCGAAGCAGCTGCAGACATCGGTGCCGCCGCTGACCGAGGCGAGCCAGACGTCCTCCTTGACCTCGTCGTACACCCAGCGGAAGCCGTCCGGCGGCAGGGGCGAGCCGGTGGTGGCGATGCACTTGACGGCGGACAGGTCGTGGTCCCGGCCGGGCTGGACCCCCGCCTTGCGGCAGGCCATGACGTAGGCGGCCGAGGTGCCGAAGACGGTGGCTCCGGTGCGCTCGGCGACCCGCCACTGCGCGCCGGTGTCGGGGTGGCCCGGGCTGCCGTCGTAGAGGATGATCGCGGCGCCCGCGAGCAGTCCGCCGACCAGGAAGTTCCACATCATCCAGCCGGTGGAGGTGTACCAGAAGAAGCGGTCGTCGGGGCCGAGGTCCATGTGCAGCCCGGTCTGCTTGAGGTGCTCGACGAGGATGCCGCCCTGCGACTGGACGATGGCCTTGGGCAGTCCGGTGGTGCCGGAGGAGTACAGCACCCACAGCGGGTGGTCGAACGGCACCTGCTCGTACACTGGTTCCGCGTATCCGGAGACCAACGCGTCCCACTCCAGGGCGCCTTCGGGTGCCGGGGTGCCGAGCAGCGGGATGTGCACGACCGCGCGCAGCCCGGGCAGTTCGCGGCGCAGCTCGGCGACGGTGTCGGTGCGGTCGTGTTCCTTGCCGCCGTAGCGGTATCCGTCGACGGCGAACAGCACGACCGGCTCGACCTGTTGGAACCGGTCGAGGACTCCTCGGGCGCCGAAGTCGGGGGCGCAGGAGGTCCACACCGCGCCGACGGCGGCGGTGGCGAGTAGGGCGATGACGGCGTGCGGGGTGTTGGGCACGTAGCCGCTGACCCGGTCTCCGGGGCGCACTCCGAGGCGGCGCAGGTGGTCGGCGAGGGAGGCGACCTGGCGGCGCAGTTCGCTCCAGCTGGTCTCGCGGATCTCGTGCCGCTCGTCCAGGTACAGCAGCGCGGGTCCCTGGGCGCGGTCCTGGTCGTCGGCGGTGCGCAGTGCGTGTTCCGCGTAGTTGAGGGTGGCGCCGGGGAACCATCGGGCGCCGGGCATCCCGGCGTCGCCGAGCACGGTCTCGTAGGGGGTGGCGAAGCGCACCTGGAACCATTCCACCACGGCCTGCCAGAACCGTTCCGGCTCGCGTACCGACCAGGAGTGCAGGGCCTGGTAGGCGGCGAGCGGGTCGGCCGGGTCACCGGTGGGCGCGCCGTGCGTCTCGGCCGCCCATGCCTGGAAACGGGTCAGCCGGGTCGCGGCGATGCGTTCCGGGCCCGGCCGCCAGAGGGGACGCGGAGCAGGGGTGGGCTGCGGTGCGCTGGTCATGGTGACGACTCCCTGGGTGGCGCAGCTTTACGCCTGTGTGCGTTGTACCTCGCTCGAGCGGAATGTCCCCGGGCGGGGCTGGGCAGGACGATGCCATGTGATCGTCCGCCGCGCCAGGGGCTTCTCCCCGCTCGGCGCCGGAACGTGCCGATCCGGGTTCGCTGGCCAGGGTGAACAGTGGCTTAACGCGGGTGGGAACGCCGGGTGGGACTGGAAGGCTAGCGGCATGGACAGGCGTGATCTTGTGCGTTCGCTGCGGCTGGTGGGGTCGCGCAACGGCTGGCCGGCGGTGCGGGCCGCCTGGCGCAGACGCCGGATCGACGCGCGTGACCTGCCCGCGCGCGGTGCGGAGCGGGCCCGGGTGCCGGGGGCGGCGTACAGCGCGGAGCCGCTGCCGGGTGGTGGCGTGGTGCGGTTCGCCCAGTCCTCGCTGCGGGTGCGGGTGGCGGTGGGCGGTGCGGTGTTCTGCGGGTGGGACGGCGCGGCACCGGAGCCGTCGTACGCGCTGGCGGGTGAGTGTCCGGAGGCGGACACGCGTGCGGTGCTCGAACCGGACAAGGACGGCTGGCGGGTGGTCTCGGAGCGGATCACGGTGGTCGTCTTCCGGCACGGGGCGGTGGAGTTCCGTACCCCCGGCGGTGTCCCGCTGCGCCGGGAGCTGCCGCCGCGCTGGTGGGACGGGTCGGGCCGGGTGTCGCGGTGGGTGCAGCGGGCGCGGACTCCGGCGGACGCGGTGGTGTTCGGGCTGGGCGGGCGCGCCTCGGGGCCGCGCCTCGCGACGGGTGCCTACCGGTTGTGGAACACCGATCCGTGCGCTCCGTTCGGTCCCGGGGACGATCCGCTGTACATCACGATGCCGGTGCAGTTCGTGGTCGCGGACGGCGGCTGCCATCTGGTGTTCCACGACAACACCTGGGACGGGTGGGTGTGTCTGCGCGACGGTGAGGAGGGCGCGGGTTCCGGGCACGACCAGCCGGGCGGCTGCGAGGTGCGGTTCGAGGGCGGTCCGCTGCGGTACTGGGTGATGGCGGGCAGCCCGGGTCGGGTGCTGGGCACGTGGACGGCGCTGACCGGCCGGCCCGCGCTGCCGCCGCGTTGGGCGCTGGGCTACCAGCACGCCCGCTGGGGGTTCGGCAGCGCGCAGGAGGTGCGGCGGGTGGCGGCCGGGTACCGCGAGCGCGGGATGCCGGTCTCGGCGCTGCATCTGGACATCGACCACTTCGACGGGCACCGGGTCTTCACCGTCGATCGCGAGGCGTTTCCCGAACTGCCGTTGCTGGCCGAGGAGTTGCGCGAGGACGGCATCCAGCTGGTGTCCATCGTCGATCCCGCGGTGAAGGCCGAGCCGGGCTCGGCCGTGTACGACAGCGGGACGGCCGCGGACGCCTTCGTCCGGGACGCCCTGGGCCAGGTGGTGCGCGGGCTGGTGTGGCCGGGCGAGACGGTGTTCCCGGACTTCACCGAGCCGCGGGTGCGCCGTTGGTGGGGCGGGCTGTACGCGGAGCGCCTTGAGCAGGGCTTCGCGGGCTTCTGGCACGACATGAACGAGCCCACGTCGTTCACCGTGTTCGCCCGGTACGGCGAGTCGACGCTGCCGGATTCGGCCCGGCACGGCATGGAGGGGCGCGGCGGCGACCACCGCGAGGCGCACAACGTCTACGGTCTGGCCATGGCCCGCGCCGGATACGAGGCGCTGCGGGAACTGCGGCCGGACCGGCGGCCGTTCCTCTTCTCGCGCTCCGGGTGGGCCGGGATGCAGCGCTACGGCGGCACCTGGTCGGGGGACGTGGCGACCGGCTGGCCGGGGCTGCGGGCCTCGCTGGCACTGGTGTTGGGACTCGGGCTGTGCGGGGTGCCGTACTCCGGTCCGGACGTGGGCGGCTTCCACGCGATGCCGTCGCCGGAACTGTACGTGCGGTGGTGGCAGTTGTCGGCGTACCTGCCGTTCTTCCGCACCCACTCGGCGATCGAGGGCGGGCGGCGCGAGCCGTGGGAGTTCGGGCCGCAGGCCGAGGAGTGCGTACGGGTCGCGCTGGCGGAGCGGGTTCGGCTGCTGCCGTATCTGTACACGCTGGCCCATCTGGCGCAGCGCACGGGCGCGCCGTACGTACGGCCGCTGTGGTGGCACGACCCCGAGGACCGAAGACTGCGCGCCTGTGGTGACGCGTTCCTGCTGGGGGACGCGCTGCTGGTGGCGCCGGTGGTGGAGCAGGGCGCGACCACGCGGACGGTTCGGCTGCCGCCCGGCCGGTGGTACGACGCGGCCACCGGCGCCGTCCACCGCGGCCCCGGCCAGGTTCTGTTGGCCGCTCCGCTGGACCGCACGCCGGTGCTGGTGCGGGCCGGGGCGGTGCTGCCGGTCGCGGTGGAGGACGGGATCGGGTTGGAGGTGTGGGCTCCGGCGGCCGGGCAGAGCGGCGAGGGGGTGTTGATCAGCGACGAGGGGGACGGCTGGGATCAGCCCCGGGTGGAGCGGTTCGCCTCCCGGTGGCGGGACGGTGCGGTGGTGGTGGAGCGCGAGGGTGCGGACGAGGTCGGCCACCCGGTCAGGGTCCGGGGGTTGGCGCACAACCCGAGCTGACATACCGTCAGCTTTATGAAGCGTATCCCGGTCGTACCCGGCTGGTTCGGCGCGGACGGCGATCCGGACCGGTTCCGGCTGCTCGGCACCCGGTGCCGGAGCTGCGGGGCGGTGTTCTTCCCCAGGGCGGACGCCTTCTGCCGCAACCCGGCCTGCGACGGTACGGAGTTGGACGAGACGCCGCTGTCGCGCACCGGCACCGTGTGGTCCTACACCGACAGCCGCTACCGGCCGCCCGCACCGTACCTGTCCGATCCGGACCTGCCCTGGGAGCCGTTCACCGTGGTCGCCGTGAAGCTGGCGAAGGAACGCATGGTCGTGCTGGGTCAGGCCGCGCCGGGCGTCACGGCCGCCGGCCTCGCGGTCGGCATGGCGGTGGAGCTGGTTCCGGGCGTACTGCACCAGGACGCCGAGCAGGTCTGGACGACCTGGCACTGGCGGCCGTTGGGAGGCCCGGCATGACCGAGGACATAGCGGTGCTCGGCGCCGGGATGCACCCCTGGGGCAAGTGGGGACGCGACTTCGCGGAGTACGGGACCGTGGCCGCCCGAGCCGCGCTCGCCGACGCCCAACTCGACTGGTGCGACGTTCGGTTGGTGGTCGGCGCGGACACGGTGCGCTGCGGCTACCCCGGGCACGTGGCGGGCGCGACCTTCGCGCGGGCGCTCGGCTGGCAGGGCGCCCGGGTCAGCAGCGTCTACGCGGCCTGTGCCTCGGGCGCCCAGGCGATCAACACCGCACGCGCCCAGATCCTGGCGGGCATGGCCGATGTCGCGCTGGTGGTCGGCGCGGACGCGGCGCCCAAGGGCTTCTTCGCACCGGCGGGCGGGGACCGGCCGGACGATCCCGACTGGCTGCGGTTCCGGGTGCTGGGGGCCACCAACCCGGTGTACTTCGGGCTGTTCGCCCGCCGCCGGATGGCCCAACTCGGCGACACGCCGGAGGACTTCGCCCTGGTGAAGGTGAAGAACGCGGCGGCCGGGGCCGCGAACCCGAACGCCCGCTACCGCAAGGCCGTCACCGCCAAGGAGGTCGCCGCGTCCCCGGTGGTGGCCGATCCGCTGCGGCTGCTGGACATCTGCGCGACCTCGGACGGAGCCGCCGCGCTGGTGCTGTCCAGCATGGCGTTCGCCCGTCGGCGCGGGGTGGCGCCGGTACGGATCCGCGCGGTGTCCACGGTCACCCCGCGCTACCCCAGGACCGCGCTGGACCTGCCGGACTTCGCCACCGACTCGGCCGCGCTGGTGCCGCCGCCCGAGGTCGGATTCCGCGCCTCGATCGCGGCGGCGGCCTACGAGGAGGCCGGGACCGGGCCCGCGGACCTGGACCTGGCCGAGGTGTACGACCTGTCCACCGCCCTGGAGTTGGAGTGGTACGAGGATGTGGGGCTGTGCCCCGTCGGTGAGGGCGCGAAGCTGCTCCGGGAGGGGGCGACCGCACTCGGCGGCCGGATCCCGGTCAACCCCAGCGGCGGCCTCGCCTCCTTCGGCGAGGCGGTACCCGCGCAGGCGCTGGCCCAGGTCTGCGAGCTGACCTGGCAGTTGCGCGGCCAGGCAGGCGAACGGCAGGTCCCGGCGGCGCGCTGCGGACTCGCTGCGAACCAGGGTCTGTTCGGCCACGGTTCGGCGGTCATCGCGGTGCGGTAGGCGAGTGCCGAAAAGTTGCGTGAACGCGTCGTAAAGGCCGCCGAGTCGCGGCCGCGCCAGCGGCATGCTGAGTAGGTGCCTGCCTGGACCGATCGTCTGCGCTTCGCGTTTCAGCCCGTGGTCAACGTGGTGACCGGCTCGGTGGCGGCCCTGGAACTGCTCGCCCGACCCGAGGAGGGCGATCTGCTGCGCTCCGCGCGCCGCTCCCCCGAACTCGACGTGGAGATCGCCGCGCTCGCGGTACGGTCGGCCGCCCACCAGGAGGCCCTGCTGCCGCTGCACGTCAACCTGTTCGCGACCACTCTCGCCCAACTCCCCGAGCCGACGGCGCTGTTGGCCGCGGTACGGGAGGCGGGCCGCCGACCGTGGGAGATCACCGTCGACGTGGGACCGCCGTTCTCCGCGCTGTGGCAGGACCCGCTGGTCGAGGCGGTGCGCAGCCTGCGTGAGCGGGGTTACCGGATCTGTGTGGACGGGGTCGGCGACGGCGACCTGCCGCTGCGGCTGCTGGCCGAGCTGGCCCCCGACATCGTCAAGCTCGACGCCTCGCTGACCGCCCGGCTGCCCGGCGACGACCGTTACCGGGCGGTGGTCGACGCGCTGCGGCACTTCTGCGAGGGCATCGGCGGACGGCTGGCGGCCGAAGGGGTCGAGACGGAACGGCAGTTCACGGCGGTGCGCGAACTGGGCGTGCACCTGGCGCAGGGCAACCTGTTCGCGCCCGCCGCCCGCCGGCCCACGGCCGATGTCTACCGGCCGCCGGTGCCGCCGCCGGTCGCCGCCATCGCGGCCTCGGGGCCCGCCGGGCCATCGGTCGCGGCGTTCCTGCGGCCCGCCGCCCTGCTGCCGCTGTCGGTCTCCGCCGAGCGGGTGCGGGAACTGCTGACCGCGAGCGAGGAGACGTCGGGGGTGGTGCTGGTGGACGATGACGGCGTACCGGTGCGCGCCATCGACCGGGACCGCTTCCTGCTGTCGCTGTCCGGCCGCTACGGGCACGCGCTACACGCCGACCGGCCCGCGCTGCGGCTCGCCGACCACCCCCGCACCATCCCGCTGGACGCCACCGCGTGGCAGGTGCTGGACGTGGTGGCCGCCGACGCGCGGCGGCGTACCGGGGACGATGTGGCGGTGGTCGACCCGGCCGGGCGCTGCGTCGGGGTGGTACGGCTCGCCGACATCGTACGGTCACTGGCGGAGAGCCGGGTGGAGGAGGCGGTCGGCCTCAACCCGCTGACCAGGCTGCCCGGTTCCGATGTGGTCAACCGCGAACTGGAGCGGCGGATAGCGCAGAGCCTGGGGTTCGCGGTCAGCTGGCTGGACGTGGACGCGTTCAAGCAGATCAACGACGGCGCCGGGTTCGCCGCGGGCGACGAGCTGATCCGGGCGGTCGGCCACCATCTGGCGCTGTGCGCCCGGCAGTTCGCAGGCGCCCTGGTGGGGCACATCGGGGGTGATGACTTCCTGGTGCTGTGCGCACCGGAGGAGTTGGGCACCATCGCCGGCGCCGTGCTGGACCGCCCGTGGTCGGCCGGTGGGCTTGCGGTGACCCTGTCGCTGGCGACGCTGGTCTGCCCACCCGGGCGGATCCGGGACCACCACGAGGCGGCCGGGCAGTTGGCGCCGCTGAAGAAGGAGGCGAAGGCGCTGGACGGCACGAGTTGGGTGCGTGCGGAAGCGGGCAGCGCGGGACACCAGGTCCTGCGCGGGGACAGCCGTACGCATCCGGTCCGCCGCGCCGCCGCCAAGTGACCGCGTGAGCCGCGGGTCCCCGCTGGTTGCGGCCTGTCCGGCGCCGCCGTACCGCGGCCGTTGTCAGGCCGTCCCGCGTCGGCGGCGACTCACGTCGCGGCGGGCTGCCGCCGCGACGAGCGCTCCATCGCGTGCGAGACCACCGCGATCAGCACCTCCTTGGCGGACTCCCGGTCGCGGGCGTCGCACATCACCAGCGGCACGTGCGGGTCGAGGTCCAGCGCTTCGCGCACCGTCTCCAGCGCGTGCTGCTCGGCGCCGTCGAAGCAGTTGACGGCGACCGCGAACGAAATGCCGCGCCGCTCGAAGTAGTCGACCGCGGCGAAGCAGTCCTGGAGCCGCCGGGTGTCGGCGAGCACCACCGCGCCCAGCGCGCCCTGCGCCAACTCGTCCCAAAGGAACCAGAACCGGTCCTGCCCCGGTGTGCCGAACAGGTACAGCACCAGATCGTCGCGCAGCGTGATCCGGCCGAAGTCCATGGCCACCGTGGTGGTGTTCTTGCCCTCGACTCCCGTGGTGTCGTCGACCGGCCGTCCCGCCTCGGTCAACGCCTCCTCGGTGCGCAGCGGCCGGATTTCGCTGACCGCGCCGACCAGAGTGGTCTTGCCGACGCCGAAGCCTCCCGCCACCAGGATCTTGAGCGCGACGGGCTCGGTCGCGGAGGACTTTCGGCGGCGGTCAAAGCGCCCGAAGGCCATTGATCTCTTCTCCAGGTTGCCGTCCGTGCAAGTGTGTTGAAGACTCTAGCGGCCCACGGGAGTTCCGCGGTCGAAGCCCCCCTGCCAGCGCCGCGGTCAGCGCCGCGCCTGTGCCTGCCAGTGGCCGAACTGCTTGATCGGGTCCCCGTCGAGCTTCCAGGGGAAGGCGGTGACGGTGCCGCCGATCAGCTGGAACACCGGGCCCGCCTCGGGGACGCGCTTGGCGTGCACCAGCCCGTACGCCAGGGTGTTCAGGTCGGCCAGCGCGGCGGCGTGCCGCAGGAACCCGGGTCGGGGCCAGTCGGTGGCCGCCCGGTCCAGCGCGGCGGCGGCCGGCGGCTGGGTCCACAGCCGCGCGGCCATCAGCGCGTCCACGCCGCCCGCCGAGACGGCCCGCCAGTAGCGGTCGACCATCGCCACCAACTCCACGCCGACGGCAGGGGCGTTGGACGGCATTCCGGCGCGGGTGGCGTCGAGGAAGTCCAGCACCTGGGTGTGCGAGCCGCACTCCTCCGGCGAGAGGTAGCCGAGCATCTGGAGGTATGCCTCGCGGTGCCAGGCGTCGCGGACGGTGACCTCGCGCCACACCGGGAACACCTCCTGGGTGGGGCGACCCAGCAGCCGTAGCGCGCGCAGCAACGCGAGCCAGGGCCCCGGGTCCTCGGGTCTCAGCTCGGCGGCGCTGTAGCAGGCGTCGACGGTCTCCTGCGGATCCGCCAGCCCACCGTCCCTGCGGCCCTGTACGAGGTCGGCCCAGGCCCGGAACAGCAGCGCGTCGGCGCTGTTCGGCTGCCGCCGCACCCAGCTGCGGGTGAGGTTGGGAGGCGCCACGGAGGCGAGCACCATCATCCGGTGCGTACGTCGGTCCCAGTCGTCGCCCGGCTCCTCCAGCAAGTCCGCCACAAGGTCAACCCGAATATCGGTCATACCGGGCATTGCCGGGGATTCCAGCTGTTTGCGCACTTTGCCGAGTTTTGAGTCATCGAGCTCGGGCGCCAGACGAGGGGTCACGCTACGACGAGAACCAAATATCGGCATGGTTCCGGAGCATAGGGCGAACCCGGACCTCCGCACAGGGCATGACCTGGATCGTTATGCCAGCGGTTGCAAACACTTTTGGGGCTCCGCTCACCTGCGCGGGCGACCGAGTCTGTGAGCGCTCTCAGCACCACCTCTCGGCGGCCGCGGCGAAACCTTACGGCTGGCGAACGGCCCACAGCGCACAGCCAGTTGGCGTCGGCACGACGTCACGGCCACCGGGCTGCGGCTGACGAACCCCCTCAAGTCAGCGCGCTGGACGTGGAGTTCGGCACCGCGCGGCTGTGCGCGGTGCCGAACCGGGGCCGGTAGGCGCCGTCACAGCGCCCGAAGCCCGTTGATCACCTCGCGGAGCAGGCTCTCGTCCGGCAAGTCCGCAGGGGGTACCGGGCGGGTGACACGGACCAGTCCGGCTTCGAGCAGATCACCGATGAGCACCCGCACCACCCCCACCGGAAGGTCCAGCTCCGCCGCCAGTTCGGCGACGGAGGTGGGTTCGGTCCGGCACGTGGCGAGGATGTCGAGGTGCTCGGGCGACAGGGTGTGGTCGAGTTCGCCCGCCTGGTCAGCCTCGTCGGGGTGTTCGTCGGTGAACACCAGGGCGATCAGGTCGAGCCGGACCTCGGCGGCATGGCTGGTACGGCCCCGCGTCATGGCGTACGGCCGCACCACCGGCCCCGCCGCGTCGTCGTACCACCGGTCCGCTTCGGAACTCATGGCACTCCATCAACCCGTGACGCGCGGCGCGGTGCCCAGGTGCGCGCCGACGCGCTTGACCAGCAGCGCCATCTCGTACGCGACGAGGCCGACGTCGGAGTCGGCGTCGGCGAGCACGGCGAGGCAGCTGCCGTCACCGGCGGCGGTGACGAAGAGGAAGGCCTGGTCCAGCTCGACCATGGTCTGCCGCACCTGGCCCGCGTCGAAGTGCCGTCCGACGCCCTTGGCGAGGCTGTGGAAGCCGGAGGCCACGGCGGCCAGGTGCTCGGAGTCCTCGCGGGACAGGTCCTTGGAGGCGCCGGTCGCCAGTCCGTCCCCGGAGAGCACCAGCGCCTTGCGGATGCTGGACACGCGCCCGACCAGTTCGTCCAGGAGCCAGTTGAGATCGCCTGTCGGGCTTGTTGGTGCGGTCATCGACCGTCCCCCTCCGATGTCGTTCCTGCTTCGTTCCCGCTCCGGCCGTCGGTGCGGTCCGGAAGGCTGCTGTCGTCGGCTTCCGCGCGACCGCGCTGCCAGCCGCGCTGGAGCGAGGCCATTCGGGAGCGCACCTCGTCGGCATCGCGATCGTATGCCGCCCGCGCGGTGTCTTCGGTCTCCGCGGGTCGCTGCCGCGGTCCGGTGTCGTCCTCGCGCAGCTGCGGCGCCAGACTGGCCTGGCGCACCCGGCGCGGTAGAGCGGTGGGCGCGGGCATGTCGGCGGCGGGTTCCGGCCTGTTGGTGGCGGCCGGTTCGGGGCGGGGCCGGGCCGGGCCCAGGGTGCGGCCGCGGTCGGCGACGAGCACCGGGGTCCTACGGCGGCGCGGCAGCGGTGTCGGCTTGCCCTCGTCCGCCTCGTCACACTTGCGTTCGGCCGGGTCAGCGGCCTGCTGGTGCTGCTCGGCGACGTCCGCGCGTTCCACGGGGCGGGCCGCCGGAAGGTCGTCGTCGGTCACCGCGGCGGGGAGGATGCCCCACTCGCGGAACGCCTCCTCGTTGGGCTCACCGGGTACCGGCACGGCGATCTCGTCCGGGAGTTCGCCGTCGAACCGCGGCTGCGCGGGCGGCGCGGCGAGCCTGGCGATCGCGCCGGGCACGGGCTGCTCCCCGGTGCTGGCCGCGTCGTCGGCGTCGGTGAGCAGTGCGGTGGGGATGAGCACCACGGCCGTGGTGCCGCCGTACGGGGACTGCCGCAGGGAGACCCGCACGCCCTGGCGTTGGGCGAGGCGGCTGACCACGAACAGTCCGAGACGGTCGGTGTCGGACAGTTCGAACTCGGGCGTCTCGGCCAGTCGCAGATTGGCGTCGAGCAGCGCGTCGGGCGTCATGCCCAGGCCGCGGTCGTCGATCTCCAACACGAAGCCGTTGGCGACCCGCTCGCCGTGCACCTGGACGGTGGTGTGCGGGGGTGAGAACACCGTGGCGTTCTCCACCAGTTCGGCGAGCAGGTGGGTGAGGTCCGCGACCGCCGCGCCGACCACCGCGAGCCGGGGCAGCCGGCGCACCTCGACCCGCTCATAGTCCTCGACCTCGGCGACCGCGGCGCGCACCACGTCCATCAGCCGCACCGGCTTGCGCCACTGCCGGGACGGCGCGGAGCCGGAGAGGATCACCAGGCCCTCGGCGTGGCGGCGCATACGGGTGGTCATGTGGTCCAGCCTGAACAGGTCGGCGAGTTCCTCGGCGTCCTCGGTTCGCCGCTCCATGGTGTCCAGCAGGGCCAACTGCCGGTGCAGCAGCACCTGGTTGCGGCGGGCGAGGTTGACGAACACGTCGGAGACCCCGCGCCGCATGTCGGCCTGCCGTACGGCGGCTTCGACCGCGGCCCGCTGCAGGGTGTTCAGCGCCCGGCCGACCTGGCCCATCTCGTCGTCCGGGTAGTCGAGGCGAGGCGCCTCGGTCTCGACGTCGACCTCCTCGCCCGCGGCGAGCCGGCGCATCACGCGCGGCAGCCTGGTGCCGGAGGCCTCCTGCGCCTCCTTGCGCAGCGCGGACAGGTCACGGGCCAGGCCGCGGCCGATGCGCAGGGAGACGGCCACCGAGACGATGACGGCCAGCAGACCGAAGCCGCCCGCGATGCCCGCCCGGACCAGCACGCCCACCGCGTAGGGCTTGACGCGCTGCTTGTAGTGCTCCGTCGCCTGGCGGTCCAGCGTCGACAGGTCGCTGAGCACCGAGGAGGCGGTGGTCTGCCAGGTCTGCGGGCTGACCTTGTCCGGCGCCACCGCGGGGTCGGCGTTGAGGATCTGCTCCTCGGCGTTGTGCAGGGCGACGCCGGTGCTGCTGCGCCAGTAGTTGTCGAACAGGGCGCGGTCCGCGTCGGGCAGCAGCTGGGGGTACTTGGCGTACACCTCGCGCTGTTCGGCGACCGCGTCACCGAACCCGCGCTGCTCGGCGCGGCTCATCCGCCCGGCCACCTGCGCGGCGGAGAACAGCGCGTCCTCCCGGGAGATGGCGTCCCGCGCCTCGGACAGCTCTGTCAACACCCGTGACTGGCGGTCGAGTTGGACGTTCTGCAGCGCGTTAAGGCCGAGGAAGAAGTCGTAGTACGGCTCGACCACGTCGTTGTACGCGGTGAAGGCGTCGGCGCGGCTGATCCGCCCGTCGGAGATCTGACGGCGCAGGCCGTCGAGTTCGCCCGCCTGCTTGACGAGGGCGTCCAGGCGCTGCCGTGAGGCCGTGTCCAGCTTGCCGCGCAGTGTGGCGTCACCGGCGTTGGCGCGCATCTGGGAGACCGACTTGTCGGTGTCGGACTCGGCGGAGCGCAGGTTCTGCTCGGACTGCGAGTTGCGTGGGTCGGCGAGGTAGACCAGAGCGGCACGGCGTTCGGTGGACAGCTCCTCGATGGTGTTCTCGACCGGGTAACCGATCTTGTTGGTGACGTCCTTGACGGCCAGCAGGCCGAACACCCCTCGCCCGGTGATCAGGGCCGCGAACGCCCAGATGCCGATCAGGGACACCAGCGGCACCAGGAGCAGTGCCACGATCTTCCGACGGATCGATTTCCCGCGAAAGCGCATGGCCTCCCCAACGTCGACCCCTGGGCAGGGGTTAGTAGTCCGTTAAACGGCGCGAGCCTACTACTGTGCGATGACCAACTCGAAAACCAGTCTGCACATTTGAGTTCGGCAAACCAACCACAACGCCCTAGTTTGATCAGTTACCAGCGGTTTTGCTCTGACCGGTTCTCGCAGGTGAACTTCCTCGCTTTCCACGGGAACCACAGGGCCCCGCCGATCGTGCCTCAGTACGGAGAGACAGCCCCCCGAAATACGCCGAATACACCATGACGATCCGGGCAAGCAACAAGGGGTCGGGGGTGTGTGTCCCCGAGGGGAGCACAACGCCATGGACGCCCAATCACAGCGCAACGCCGCGGACACCGACCGCGGTTACGACGAGACGCCGCTCAGCGACGCCACCCTGTGGACCGAGGAGCCCGTCGGCAGGCCCCGCATGCCCGATCCGGTACGCGCCTCCGCGGTGCGCGCGGTGCTGATCGCCTCCGTGACCCTGATCGAGGCGATGGTCGCCATGCTCGGCGCGGCGGCGGGCACGTGGATCACGGCACCCGCCCTGCTGTGCACGGTGGTCAGCACCGTCGTCGCCACCTGGGCGGTGCTGGACGTATGGGTGACGCGCCAGGTGTGGAACCAGCGGCACGGGGTGCTGTCCAGCCCCAGCAGCGCGGCCCGGCCGCGCCGCCTGCGGCGCGGTTCGCCTGCCCGGCGGGGGGCAGGCAAGGTGCGGGGGCCCGCCGGGCGACGGGTTGCCGGACTGCGGTGAGCTCCGGCCGCCGGTCGACTCGGACGCGGTGGCGCGCCGCCACCGTGGCGAAAGACCGGCGGCGCACCACCACAAGCCTCGCTCAGACCGGCTGTTCCGCGGGGCGGCGGAACATCCGGGTGGCGGTGATCTCGCCGTGCACCGGTTCGCTGTCCGGGTCCTGCTGCGGCAGGCCGGGCCGCAGATGCTCCTCGACACTGATGTACTTCAGCCCCGCCCGCAGGTCCGCGTCATTGCGTAGCCGCACCACCAACGGGAACTCGGCCAGCGCGGTGGTGTCGAACAGGCCCGTGGTGTAGATCAGTTGGACGCCGAGCGCGTCAGCCACCGCCCGTTGCAGCTCCAGCAGATAGGTCGCGTTGGCCCGGCCGATCGGGTTGTCCAGGAACAGCGTGCCCGCGTGCCGCTGCCGGTCCCGTCCGCTGTCGTTGCTGCGCAGCGCCGCCATCGTGCAGTACAGCGCGATCGCCGCGGTCAGCAGCTGGCCACCGGAGAACACATCGCCCATCTGCCCGACCGGCACCCGCTCCGCGCGCAGCACCGCGTCCGGCTTGAGGATCTCCACCGCGACCCCGCGCGGCTCCAGCGCGGCCTGTACCCCGCGCAGCAGCAGGCTCATGCCGTCCCGCCGCAGGTCGGAGTTCTTCCGCACGGCCGCCCGGGTGGCCTCGTCGATCACCTCGCCCAGCCGCTCGGCCAGTTGGGCCTGGTCCGGGTCGTCGAAGCGGATCCGCAGGAACTCCTGGCCCGACCACTCCCCCAGCCCCTCCGGCAGCCGGGACAGCCGCTGGGCGGAGCGAAGGGTGGCCAGCGATGCCTCCACCAGACCGCGCAGCCGGTCCACGATGCTGTCGCGGTTGCGTTCCAACTGCTCCAGCTCATCGGTGAGCACCCGCAGCCGGGGCGCGAACGCGGCGGCCCAGGCGGCGGCGTGCTCGGGCAGCGCGCCGGCGGGCAGCTCACGGATCTGCTGCCGCGCGGGCGTGCGCACCTGCTCGTAGCGGGTCGCGTTGGCGTGCCGCACCAACTGGTCGCAGGCCTCACGCAGTTGCGCCTCGGCCGCCGACAGGTCGGCCGCGCAGCCGCGCAGCCCGCGGCGTGCCTCGGCGGCCGACTGCCGGGCCTGCTCAAGACCGCCGGAGTACGGCTCCGGCTCCTCCTCCGCGCCGCTGTCCTGGGCGGCGTTGTCCCGCAGCAGATCACGCAGCAGCGCGGCCAGTTCGTCGAAGCCGCCCGCCGCGTCCTCGGCGGCACGGTGTGCGCGCTGGAGTTCGGCGTGCCGCTCCCTGGCCGCTTCCAACGCCTCGGTGCGGTCGGCGAGTTCGCCGGTCACCGTGCGCAGCAGGGCCTGGGCGTGCTCCGCGCCCTCCGGGACCAGTTCGTCGGGCAGCTCGGTGTGCGCCTCGCCGTCGCCCGGCGCCAGCCGCTCGGCCTCGCCGCGCAACCGGCCCAAGTGCTCACTGGCGGCTCCGGCCCGCGACTCGATCCGCTGCACCAGCGCCTCGGCCCGGGCCGAGGCGGCCTGCCGGGAGGGGCCGTCGGCGCCGTCGGGGCCTTCGAGCAGCTGGGCGGCGCGGGTGCGGACCTTGTTGGTCAGCCGGTCCAACTCGGCGAGCGCCGCGCTCTCATCGCTCTCCGCGCGCGCCTGCTCCGCGCGCAGGTCGGCGCCGACGCCCACCTTCTCGTACACCTGGGACGCGGCGCGGTAGGCCTCGCGCAGCGCGGGCAGCGAGGCGTTCGGCGGTTCGCCCTCGCCGCTCTCCTGGTCGGGTACGCCCGCGATCTCGGCGCGCTCGGCGCGCAGTGCCCGTACGGTGCGGCGGGCGTCGTCGGCGGCGCGCTGAGCGGCGCGGCGGTCCTCGTCGGCGGAGCGGGCTCGGGCCAGGCAGGACTCGGCGCGTTCCTCGGCCTCGGCGGCCTCCTCGGCGAGTTCCCGCGCCCTGCGCTGCCACGCTGCCCGCTCCCGCAGCCGGAACGCCAGCCCGGCGAGCGCGTCGGCGCGGCGGCGGGCACGCTGCGCCGCCTCCTGGCGCTCGTCGCGCACCCGGGACGCCTCGGCTGCCGTCTCATCGGCCTCCGCGCGCCGTACCCGGGCCTCGGCCAGCTCCCGCTGGGCCGCGCCGGCGGCGGCACGGGCGGTCTCGACGGCGGCGGCGAGTTCGGTCAACCGTCCCGGCGGGCAGGAGGCGCGCCATGAGTCGAGCCGGGCGGCGAGTTCGCGGTCGTGCCCCAGTCGGGCGGCGAGTGCCCTGATCTCCTCGTCGCAGGCGGCGGCCCGCTGCCGCAGCGCCTGCCGCTCCCCGTCGGCTGCCTGCTCGTCGTGCATGGCCGGGTTCGGCGGTACGAGGAAGACGTCATCAGCCGCCTGCCCGGCCGGAGTTGGCGCGAGCAGCGCGGCGGCGGTGCCCACCGCAACGGTCGAGCGGGGCAGCAGCGCGGCCTCCGCCAGGATGCCGCGGGCCCGCTGATAGGTGTCGGGGTCGGTGACCACCACACCGTCGACCAGTTCCGGCCGGGTCGACAGCACCGCCGCGTGGTCGGCCGGGTCGACGGCCTGGGCCAGATAGCGCCAGCCGGGCAGCGCGGGCACGCCGTGCTCACCGAGGTACTCCACGGTGGCCAGCACATCGGGGGACGGCGGCAGCAGTCCCCCGTCGCCCAGCGCGGCCAGGATCCGGGAGTCCTCGGCGGCCGAGGTGCGCAGCTCGAACAGCTGCCGTTCGGCGGCGGCCACGCTGCCGCCGAGCAGTTCGCGCAGCGTCTCGGCGTTGCGGTCCAGTTCCTCGACGCTCAACGCCTGCCCGGCCGCGCCGCCTTGGGCGGTGTCTTCCGGGGTGCCGGCGCGCGGGGCGGGGATGCCGGCGGTTGCGGCGTGCGGCGCCTCAAGGCCGAGCAGTTCGGCGAGCCGGGGTTGCGCGGCCAGCGCGGCGGCCGTGCGCCGCTCGGCCCCGTGGCCGGACTCGGCCGCCTCCAGGGCGTCCGTGCCACGAGCGGCGGCGAGTTCGGCGCGGGCCTCCTCGGCGGCCGCCTCGCGGGCCCGGTCGGCGGCGCCACGCGCGGCGTCACGTGCCGTCTCCCAGGCGGCGACGGCGGTCTTCTCCGCGTCGCTGGCCTCCAGGGCGGCGCGCGCCGGATCGGCGTCCGGGGCCGCGTCGTTCAGCCATCCGGCGCGTACCGCTTCCGCGGTCTCCTGCTCGACCTCGGCCAGCCGCTGCTGGAGGTGGCCGATCTCACTGCGGGCGCGCTGTGCGCCGGTGGCGGCGGCGGTGGCGTCCCGGTGCGCGCTGTCGGCCTCGGCCTGGAGCGCGATGGAACGCTCCTCCTCCTCGTCGGCCTGGCGCTCGGCCCGGTCCGCGGCGGCGCGCAGCGCGCGCACCAGATCAGTGGCGGCCTTGGCGCGGGCGGCGAGCGCGGGGGCCGCGTCGCGTTCGGCCTCGCGGATGGCGGCGGCCACCCGGGCCGAGCGGTCGGCGGCGGCGCGGTGCCGCAGCACGATCTCCGCTGCCTGCCACGCGGCGTGCAGGGTCCGGGCGTCGACCAGCTCACGGCGCAGTGCCGCGGCGTCCTTCTCGGCGGCGGCCAGGCTCAACGAGGCGTGCCGGTAGGCGAGTTCGGCGCTGATCAGGGCGGTACGAGCGCGGGCGGCGTCCGCGTCGGTGACCGAGCGGGCGGCGTCGCCGACCTGCTGGTCGAGTGCGGCGGCACGGCCGCGCTCCTGGTGGGCGCGGGCGGACAGCCGCCGGGCCAGCTCCCGGGTGCGGCGCTCGCTCTGGCCGTGCACGCCGCGGGCCCGGTCGCGCTGCTCGGTGCCCGCCACGATGCGTTCGAGGTGGTCGAGGGATCCGGCGGTGAAGTCCCGTTCGGCGGTCAGCTCGGCACGTCGGCCGAGTTTGTTGGCGAAGCCGTGCACCAGGTCGGCCAGGCCGTCGGTGTCCCGGGTGTCGGTGACGGCGCGCAGCAGCAGGTCGGTGAAGTCGGAGTCCTTCTTGACCGCGAACAGGCCCGCGGCCTCGCCCTCGTCGGCGTTCATCTCCCGCTGGTAGCGGAAGAGTTCGGGGTCCAGGCCGAGGTCGCCGAGGTGCTCGTTCCAGCGGTCGTGGATCTCCTCCCACACCACGTCGAGGTGCGGATAGACCTTTCCGGCCTCGGTGAGGGCGTCACGGAACCCCTTCATGGTGCGTCGGCGGCCACGCGCCCCGGACACCCCTTCGGCGGGCGGGCGCACCGAGGCGGCCTCGGCGACCGGCAGCGAGTCCAGGCTGAGGCCGGGGCCCGGCCGGAACGAGTACCAGGCCTCGGCGAACTTGCGCGGGTCGGAGGAGACCTGGCGACCGCGCCATTCGCTGACCTTGCCCACCACCACGAGTTCACCGGTGATGGTGTGCTGCCACTCCAGCGCGACGTGCCCGCAGTCGTCGGCGAGCAGGAACTTGCGCAGCACACCGGAGCTGGCGCCGCCGAGGGTGTTGCGGTGGCCGGGCAGCATCACGGAGAAGATCAGCTTCAGCAGTACCGACTTGCCGCCGCCGTTCTCCAGGAACAGCACGCCCGCGGGCGCGGGCCGGCGCGGCGGCCCGGCGGGCTCGTCCTCGAAGAACTGGCCCTGCGCGGGCGCGGGCTGCGGAACCGGGTCGCCGACGCCCCGCAGGTCCAGCACGGTGTCGGCGTAGCGCGCACCGGCCGGTCCGATGGAGTAGAGGCGGACCCGGGACAGCTCGTACATGGCGGGACTCTCGGTATGTGGGTTGGTTCGGACGGGGTCCGGGGCGGGCCCCGGTGGTGGTCTGGGGGCCGGCCCCCAGCGTGGATCTCCTTACGAGCCGTGAAACGGCAGGCCCGCTTCGGCGACCAGCTCGAACTCGTCGCCCTCGCCCGGCGGCAGCAGACTCGCCGTGCCGTCGCCGACCGGGACCACGCCGAGGTCCAGCAGTTCGGCCATGGCGGCGCTGCCCGCAAGATCTCGGACCTGCAACTGGTAGCGGGCGGTGGTGCGGTACGTGCCACCCGACTCGTCACCGGTGCGCTGGAGGAAGCCGGAGTCCACCAGGAACGCCACCGCCTTGCCGACGATGCCGGTGGTCGAACCGGCCAGCCTGCGCGCGTCCTTGGTGGCGCCGGTGGCGCTGCGCCGCGCGTAGACCCGCCAGGCCGCCTCCAGGCCGGGCGCGTCGCTGGCCGGGTCGCTGTTCTCGCCCCGCTCCTCGGCGCGTTCTTCCAGGCGGCGGCAGGCCTGGCGGACGAAGGCGTCCACTCCGTTGACCGTGATCCGGCCGATGTAGCCGTCGTCCGCCAGGTCGGCCGGGCGCGGGAACGCCAGGGCGGCGACCGCCAGATGCGCCAGGCCGTGCAGGAAGCGGTCGCTGGAGTCGGAGGCGGCGCGCCGCGAGTAGTCGCCCATGCGCACCGCGAACACCGAGTCCTCGCCCGCGGCCACCGCCATTCCGGCGCGCGGTGAGACCTCCAGCACCACCAGTCCCAGTCCGGCGGCGACCGCGTCGGCGAGCCGGGCGAACGCCGGATCCTCCCGGTGCCGCCGGATCAGCTCGGCGTACTCGGCGTCGCGGGCGGGCAGCAGCTTGGGCTGTAGCCCGAAGGCGACCAGCCGGGCGGCGTCGGCGGCGTCGGCCGGGGTGACCGCCGCCGGGCGGACGTCCTCCGGTTCCGGTGCGGGGGCCAGGTTCTCGCCGTCGTCCATCACTCGCGGTGTCCTTCGTCCTTGCCTGCGGTGTTCTCCACCGTCCGGTCCAGTGCCATGCCCGCCGCGTCCAGCAGCGCGGCGCCGACGATCAGATCGGCGCCGCCGAACTCCGGATCGTCCAGCTCCGCACCGTCGTCCACGGCGAACAGCAGCCGCTGCTCGCCCTGCCGGTAGGCGGTGCCGACCGGCGGGCTGGCCGCGTGCACCGCCAACAGCGCGACCAGGTACGGCAGTTCGGGGTCGCGGCGGCGGGCCTCGGCGAGCAGGCCGGAGAGTCTGCGGGGCGCGTCGTGCGGCAGGTCGAGCAGTTCCAGCGCGGCTTCCAGCTGCGCCTCGCTGAACCGGCTGTCCTCCGGGGTGGCGATCAGGTCCGGCTCGGGCATCTCGGCGCCGAGGTGTTCGCGCTCCAGCGGCGGGGTGAGCAGTGTCTCGATCAGGTCGCCCACGCGCACCGCCGGCGGGGTGCGCAGTCCGGTGCCGTGCGCGAAGAACGCGTCGGTGACCCGGCTGGCGCGCTCCACGGGCAGCGGCAGCAGCGGCGCCAGCAGTTGCCCGTACAGGTCGAGTCCGGCGCGGGCGACCGGTGTGGCGAAGGCCTGCCGGTCCTGCTCGGCACGGAACAGCGGGCCCGCTTCCAGCAGCCGGGACTGCAACTGGGTGTGGCGGCGGATGCAGTCCTTGACGATGTCCACGAGTTCGGCGGCGCGCCGCTTGTGCTCCGGTTCGGTGGCCTCGTCGCGGGCCTTGCGGATGTTGGTGAGGATCGCGTTCTCGTGCCGGTAGCGGTCGGCGACGTGGTCCAGCGCCTCGTTGATCATGTCAGGCACCGCGCGCAGCCAGTCCACCGCGCGGACGTCCCGCCGGGTCGCCTCCAGGGCGCGGCGCAGCGTCTCGGCGTACTGCACGGTGCGGTAGCGGGCCTGCTCGGCGGCGAGTTGGGCGTCGGCCAGCCGCCCTCGGCTGATCAGCACCTCCAGCTTGACCTCTGCGGCGATCTGGGCGCTGGTGACATCGGTGTCCAGGGCGCCGACGAGGACGTTGACCGCTTCGTCGGTGGTGCGCAGATAGACGGTGCCGCCGGGGCCCGGGACCTCTTCGATCAGCTTGAAGTCGTAGTCGCGGCGCACATAGGCGCCGTCGGCGCCGAACGTGCCGTAGACGGCGCGGAAGCCTCGGTCGACGCTGCCGACGTTGATCAGGTTCTCCAGCACCCAGCGGGCGACCCGTTCGTGCTCCTCCGCGGGGCGCCCCGGGGCCTGGGCGGCGACCCGCGGCTGGAGCCGGGCGACTATCTGGTCGTGGTCGGCGCCGGTGTCGAAGTCCATGGTGAGCGTGACCAGGTCGATGGCGGCGAGCGCCACTTCGGCCATGGCGTACGTGGAGTACTCGCCCGCCAGGTTGGCCTTGCGGGCGTCCAGGTCGTGCAGCGGAGCCGTGCAGGCCAGCGCCTTGAGCCGACGGGCCAGGCCCTCGTCGGCGGCGGGTCCCGGCGCGACGGGGCGCGAGGAGCCGGTGTTCGGGTGCGGCACGGTTTCCGCAGTGGACGCAGTCACGACGGACAGATTAGGTGGTCACACTGACAACGCACGAAACGGCGCGGATTGCGGGGGTCTGTCCAGCCCGGCTCCGGTGTCAGTGCGTCGCGCCGCCCACCGCCGCGATGTCCTCGCGCCGGGAGACGGCGGCCGCCACCACGGCCCGTAGTCCTTCGACGGCCAGCGTAACGGACATCGAGGGCAGCGCCCGATCGAGGACCTGCTCGGGTGCGTACGGGATGTGCACGAACCCCCCACGCAGCGCCGGGCGTTCGGTGGCGATGAGGTGCATCAGTCCGTAGAAGACGTGATTGCACACATATGTCCCAGCAGTCTGGGAGACAGAGGCGGGCACTCCCGCCGCACGGGCTGCGGCGACGCACGCCTTGACCGGCAGGGTGGCGAAGTACCCGACGGGGCCCCAGCCGACGACCGGGGCGTCGATGGGCTGCCGCCCCGCGTTGTCCGGGATGGCGGCGTCGTTGACGTTCACCGCCACCCGCTCCACGGTCAGACCGGCCCGGCCGCCCGCCTGGCCGACGCACACCACGACCTCGGGGTCGGCGCGTTCGACCGCCGCCCGCAGCGCGTCCAGCGAGGACCCGAAGGCGCAGGGCAGTTGGACCGCCGTGATGTCGCAGCCGTCCGGCGGTGCCGCGGCCAGCCGCCAGACCGCCTGCCAGGACGGGTTGACGCGCTCGCCGTCGAACGGCTCGAATCCGGTGAGGAGTACGCGGGTCACAACGCTCCTTCGGGGCTTCGCCGGTCCTCGGCGCTCAGAACGCGAAGACCGAGATGATGACGATGTTGCAGGCCAACAGCGCGACCGCGGTGGGGATCTGGGCCTTGATCGGGCCGTACTGGTCCTTCAGCTCCAGCAGCGTGGCGGGCACCAGGTTGAAGTTGGCGGCCATCGGCGTGCACAGCGTGCCGCAGAAGCCCGCGAGCATGCCGGCCGCCAGTACCACCGCCGGCCTGCCGTGGGCCTGCTGGATCAGCAGCGGCCAGCCGACGGCCGCGGTGAGCACCGGGAACGCCGCGAAGCCGTTGCCCATGACCACCGTGAACACGGCCATCCCGACGCAGTAGACGACGACCGCCACATAGGTCTGCCCGTGCGGCAGCACGTGTTCGGTGAGCTTGCCCACGGAGTCGCCCACCCCGGCGGCCTGGAAGATCGTGCCGAGGGTGGCGAGCAGTTGGGGCAGCAGCATGACGTAGCCCATCGTCTCCAGCAGTCCGCGCCCGGCCCGCAGTGGGGCGGCGGGCCGCCGTTCGCGGACCACCAGCATGGCGACGACCAGCGCCACGACGGTGCCGATGCCCAACCCGAGGATCGTCTCACTGCCCGCCTGCAGCACCGGCCTTCGCCCGATGTGCCAGCCCTTGACCACCACCGCGCACACCATCGCCACAGCGGGGATAGTCAGTGCCGGGACGAACAGCCGGTTGCCGAGCCGGGCCGCCGAGGCCGCACGCCGCTCGGCCGGGGCGGCCGGCACCGTACCGCGTCCGGTGAAGCCGAATCCGGCCAGGCAGACCATGACCAGCACGGCGGCACCGAGCGGTTCGGCGGGCGCGGTCTTGTCCGCCACCCAGGTGCTGTACACGAACGCGGCGCCCACCAGGCCCCAGAAGGCCGCGGTGCCGAACCGCCTGGGGTTGCTCCGGTCCATGGCCATCTGCCCGGCCATGGCCAGGAAGACGGCGCCCACCAGCCAGTAGAACCATTCCGCCTGGATCATGTGGCGGCCTCCTCGACGTCCGCGCGGGGCAACGCGCCCTCGGACGCGGCCAGTTCGCGCTCCAGCGTGCGGTCCAGGCGCAGCAGGCGGGCGCCGTGGATCAGGCAGGCGCAGGCGGCGGTCGGTATCGCCCACAGCGCCAGGTCCAGCGGCTCCAGATGGGTCTTGTACGTGGCGTTGACGAACCCGGTGATCAGCAGGATCGAGCCGACCGCCAGGAAGCAGTCCTCGCCGAAGAACAGGCCGACGTTGTCGGCGCTCGCGGCGAAGGACCGGATCCGCTCCCGGGTCCGCTCCGGCAGCGCCCCGTACCGGCGCTCCGCGGCCCCCTCCGCCATGGGCGCGACCATCGGCCGTACCGCCTGCGCGGGGCCGCCGAGGCTTACCAGCCCGACGGCCGCAGTGAGTTGACGCAGGATCAGGTACAGCGCGAGGAAGCGCCCGGTGGTCAGCGCGGCGAACCTGGTGACGAGCGCACGCGCCTGCTCTCTGAGCCCGTACCGTTCCAGCAGGCCGATCACCGGCAGGGTGATCACGAAGATGGTCACCGAGCGGCTGGCGGCGAAGCCGGTGCCGAAGTCGGCCAGCACCGCACGCGGACTGAGGCCGCCGAACAGGCCGGTGACGATGCCCGCCACACCAACGACGAGCAGGGGGTTGCGTTTCGTGGCGAATCCGACGACCACCACGAGCACGCCGAGCAGAGCGAGCATCCGTCCGCCTTCCGCGCTCGGTCCCCCCCGGCTGTGGGGAGGTAGCGAGGAGGCTAGAAGGTTGTTGAACAATTCCACAAGAGTCATGCACGATATGGGTCCAGTGATTCCGCGGAAGGGACACCATGGACAGCTCACCCCCTGATCTGCTCGGGGAGTTCGCCGCCGACCGTCTGCTCCTGGGCCGGTCCAGTACCGTGCGGCGGGTCACCGACGTACTGCGCGACCGGATCGCGGCGGGCGCCCTGCGCTCCGGCACCCGGCTGTCCGAGGAGGCGCTCGGCGGCGCCCTCGGGGTCTCCCGCAACACCCTGCGCGAGGCCTTCCGGGTGCTGGCCCATGAACGCCTGGTGGTCCACGAGATGAACCGGGGCGTCTTCGTGCGCAGCCTCGGCCCCGCCGACGTCGCCGACATCTACCTGACCCGGCGCGCTCTGGAGACCGAGGGGGTACGGTCGGCGAACGGATCCGGCCGACTGGCGCCGGTCGCCGAGGCGGTGGCCGCGGGCGAGTCGGCCGCACGGAACGGCGACTGGTCCGCGGTCGCCGACGCCGACCTGCGCTTCCACCGCGCCGTCGGCGCACTCACCGGCAGCGAGCGGATCGACGCCTACCTCGCCGGCCTGCTCGCCGAACTCCGGCTGGCGTTCGCCGTGATGTCCGATCCACGCGCGCTCCACGAACCGTTCCTGCGCCGCAACCGGCAGATCGCCGACCTGCTCGCGGCCGACCGGAGCCACGACGCCGAAGCGGAACTGGTCCGCTACCTGGACGACGCACGCGAGCTGATCGTGGCCCGGATGCGCCAGGACGCCGAATGACCGCCCCCGTCATCGACCTCAACGCCGACCTGGGCGAGGGCTTCGGACGCTGGCCGCTGACCGACGACGAAGCGCTGCTGTCCGCCGTCACCAGCGCCAACGTCGCCTGCGGCTACCACGCGGGCGACCCGGCCACCATGCGCAGGGTGTGCGCGCTGGCCGCCGAGCGCGGGGTGCGGATCGGCGCCCAGGTCTCCTACCGGGACCTGGCCGGTTTCGGGCGGCGCGCGATGGACGTCCCACCGGACGAACTGGCGGCCGAAGTGGCCTACCAGATAGGCGCGCTGGAGGTCTTCGCGCGGGCCGCCGGCGCGCGCGTGGCATACGTCAAGCCGCACGGCGCCCTGTACAACCGCACGGTGTCCGACGCCGAGCAGGCCGCCGCCGTGGTCGAGGGTGTCATGCTCGCCGGCGGCTTCCCGGTGCTCGGGCTGCCCGGCTCCCAACTGCTGGCCGCGGCACACCAGGCGGGGTTGACCGCCGTCCCCGAGGCGTTCGCCGACCGCGCCTACACCGGCCGTGGCACGCTGGTGCCGCGCCGCGAGCCCGGTGCCGTGCTGCTGGACCCCGACGCCATCGTCGAGCGGTCGCTGGGCATCGCCCGCCACGGTTCGGTGCGCTCGGTCAGCGGTGCGCCGGTCACGGTGCGGGCGCGCTCGCTCTGCCTGCACGGTGACACACCGGGGGCCGCCGCGCTGGCCTCCCGGGTCAGGGGTGAACTTCTGGCGGCGGGCGTGGAGTTGGGAGCCTTCGCATGACCGCGCCGCGCCCAATGCTGGTAGGCGCGCACGCCCTGCTGCTCGAACTGCCCACCGAGGAGGCGACCGAGGCGCTCCACGCCGAGCTGCTGCGCCGCCGGGCGGCCGGGGAGCTGCCACCGGTCCGCGAGATCGTCCCCGGCGCCCGAACCGTACTGCTGGACGGGCTGGCCGAACCCGAGGCGCTGGCCGACGAGTTGACGCGCTCGGCCGTGCCACCGCTGCCACCGCGCGAGGGTGCGGCGGTGGAGATACCGGTCCGCTACGACGGGCCCGACCTGGCCGAGGTGGCCGCGCTGTGGCAGGTGCCACCCGACGCGCTGCCGAGGGTGCTCGACGGGATCGAGTTCCGGGTGGCGTTCACCGGATTCGCCCCGGGATTCGGATACCTGAGCGGGCTGCCCGCCCGCTACCACACCCCGCGCCGGGCCACCCCGCGCATTAGCGTCCCCGCCGGTTCCGTCGGCCTGGCCGGACCGTACGCGGGCGTCTATCCCCGCAGTTCCCCCGGCGGCTGGCAGATCGTCGGCACCACCGACGCCACGCTGTGGGACCCGGCCCGCGAGCCCGCGGCCCTGCTCGCCCCCGGTGCCCAGGTGCGCTTCACCCGGGTCGGACCATGACCGCGCGGTACCTGGAAGTGGTCCGTGCCGGGGCGCTGACGACCGTCCAGGACCTCGGACGCTCCGGACACGCCCACCTCGGTGTGGCCCGGGCGGGCGCCCTCGACGAGCCCGCGCACCGGCTCGCCAACCGGCTGGTGGGAAACCCGGAGCACGCCGCGACCCTGGAGACCACGGTCAACGGCTGTGCGGTACGGGCCGGTTGCCCACTTCTCGCGGCGGTCACCGGCGCGCCCTGCCCGGTACGGGTGGACGGCCGCCCGGCGGCCTGGGGCGCACCGGTGTACGTGCCCTCGGGGGCGGTGCTGGAACTCGGCCGGGTCACCGCGGGGTTGCGCGCCTATCTGGCGCTCGCCGGCGGGGTGCGCAGCACACCGGTGCTCGGCAGCCGGTCCACCGATCTGCTCTCCGGACTGGGCCCGGGTCCGCTACGGGACGGAGAGCGGCTACCGGTCGGCGAGCCGTACGGCACACCGGCGGCGGTGGATGGCGCGCCATGCCCCGGGCCGCCTACGGAGCTTGTGGTTCCGCTGATTCCCGGGCCGCGCGCGGACTGGTTCGCGCCGAACGCGCTACGGATCCTCGCGGCCGGCGGGTACACCGTCAGCCCGGCGAGCAACCGCATCGGCCTGCGCACGGAGGGGCCCGCGCTGCCGCGCGCCAGGGACGGTGAACTCCCCAGCGAGGGGATGGTGTTGGGCGCCGTGCAGGTGCCGCCGGACGGCCGCCCGGTGATCTTCCTCGCCGACCATCCGACGACCGGCGGCTATCCGGTCATCGGTGTCGCCTCGCAGGACTCCCTGGCCCCGGCCGCGCAGGCGGCCCCGGGAACGCCGGTGCGCTTCGTGCCGGTGAGCCGGTCCGGTGCCAGGGCGGCCACCGCGGCGACCGCGGCGACCGCGGCGCGATGCGCGGCCTCGTCCAGCGCGGCGGGGGACCCCGCGGCACGGTGACGGCACTCGGCCGCGGCCAGCCGCAGCAGGTCGGGCAGCAGGTCCGCGCACCGGTCCAGCACCCAGCCGGTGCCCCGGGTGGCCATCCACCACGCGCTGGCGGTCCGGCCGGGCGGCGGGCCGTCGGGGGTGGTGCGCGGCGGCTCCCCGACCGCCAGGCCGCGCTCGTCCAGCAGCGCGTGGAACTCGTACGCCAGCAGCCGGTGGCCCAGTTCGCTGGGGTGCAGCCGGTCCACGCTCCAGGAGGCCCGGTGGGCGACCCACGGATGCTCCGAGGTGTGCAGATGCACCGCCCCGTACCGCCGGGACAGCGCGTGCACGACATGGTTGACCGCCCGCATCCGCCGCCCCAACGGCCGGGCCAGCGGCCACGGCAGCCCCAGCATCCGGCCCGGATCGGGCAGGCACGCGGTCAGCACGGTCACCCCGTCGGCCGCCAACGCGCCCAGTGCCGCGTCCAGTTGGGCGGCGACCGCGCCGATGTCGAACGAACCGCGCAGCGTGTCGTTGGCGCCCGCCACCACCGCGGCGAGGTGCGGCCGGAACGCCCGGGCTGCGGCCAGCTGGCTGTTCGCCACATCGGCGGTCAGGGCGCCGCTGCGCGCGCAGTTGAGGAACCCGGTCCCGTCCGGGGTCGCGCCGATCCCCTCGGCCAGCAGCGCGGCCCAGCCGCGCCAGCCTCCCGGCACCGGGTCCCCGAGACCCTCGGTGAGCGAATCACCCAGCGCCGCGAACCGTATGCCCTCGCTCCCGGTCATCGCACGTCCTCCCGTTCCCCCCGCGCGGGTACGGCGTCGCGCGGCGCCTCATACGCGGCGTCGTGCGCGGCCAGGAAGGCCGTGATCGCGGCGGGCCAGCCGAAGCACTCCGCGCGAGCCCTGGCCGCCGCCCTGCGCCGCGCCTCGGGCACCGCCAGCAGCTCGTCCACCGCGTCGGCGAAGGCCGCGCCGTCGTCCCGCGCCGCCCGGCCCGCCTCCCCGACCACCGAGGGCAGCGCGGAGGACTCGCTGACCACCACCGGTGTGCCGCAGGCCAGCGCCTCCAACGCGGCCAGCCCGAAGGTCTCCACCGGGCCGGGCGCCAGCACCACGTCCGCGCTGGCCATCAGCCCGTACAGCACGTCCTTGCTCGCCACGTGTCCCAGGAACCGCACCGGAAGCTCCTCGCGGCGGGCACGCTGCTCCAACTGGGCGCGCAGCGGGCCGTCCCCGGCGATCGTCAGCACCGCGTGCGTCCCGCGCGCCCGCAGCGCGGCGAGCGCGTCCAGCGCCCGGCCGGGCCGCTTCTCCACCGACAGCCGCACGCACATCGCCAACAGCACCTGCTCCGGCCAGGCGTAGTGGCAGCGGGTCCGCTCACCGCCCGCCGCTGGGTGGCAGGCGGCCAGGTCCACGCCCAGCGGCGCGTGCACCACGTTGCGGGCACCGATCCGCTGGAACTCGGCCGCCGCCCACGCCGTGGTGCACACCACCCGCGAGAACGCGTGCGCGGTACGGGAGTTGAGCCGGTCGGCGGCGGCCTGGGCGACCCCCTCCGGCAGGCCCCACATGCGCAGCACCCCGTCGGCGCTCTCGTGCGAGACCATCACCGCGGGCACCCGGCGCCGCCTGGCCCAGGCGCCGGTCCAGCGCAGCGTCGTACGGTCGGAGACCTCAAGCCGGTCCGGGCGCAGCGCGGCCAGCCGCCGAGCCACCGCCCGGCGGTCGACCAGCACCCGGTAGCCGCCGGAGCCGGGCACCACCGGCCCGGGCAGCGTGATCACCCGGCCCTGCTCGGTCATCTCGTCGCGGTGGTCGGGCCCCGGCACGATCAGCACCGGCTCGTGCCCCGCCGCCAGGTACCCGGCGCCCAGGTGCCGCAAGGCGGTGCGCAGGCCGCCGGAGACCGGGGTGACGAAGTTGGCCAGCCGGACGATGCGCAGCCCGCGCCGCGCGTCGCCGGTCATGCCGCCACCGCCGAGGTGGCGAGACGTTCGGCGAGCACCTGCTCGTAGTGGCCGATCAGCAGGTCGCCGACGGCCGCCCAGGAACGCCCCGCCACCGCCTCCCGTCCGGCAAGGCCGTACGCGGCGCGCAGCCGCGGAGTGCCGGCGAGCCGCCGTACCGCGTCCCGCAGCGCCTCCGGGTCGTCGGGCGGCACCAGCAGGCCGGTGCGGCCCGGGCTGACCAGGTCCAGCGGACCTCCCGCCGCCGGGGCGACCACCGGTATCCCGCTGGCCATGGCCTCCTGCACGGTCTGGCAGAACGTCTCCATCGGGCCGGTGTGCGCGAAGACGTCCAACGAGGCGTAGATCCGGGCGAGTTCACGTCCGGTGCGACGGCCGAGGAAGACCGCCGACGGCAGCGCGGAGCGCAGGTTCGCCGCGCTCGGTCCGTCGCCGACGACGACCAGCCGCACCCCCGGCAGTTCGGCCGCCCCGGCGAGCAGTTCGACCCGCTTCTCCGGCGCCAGCCGACCGACGTAGCCGACCAGCACCTCACCGCCCGGCGCCAGCTCCCGGCGCAGCGCGGGGTCGCGGTGCGCCGGGTGGAAGCGGACCGCGTCCACCCCGCGCGGCCACAGGTGGACCCGGGGGATGCCGTGCCGCTCCAGGTCGGCGGCCGAGGCGGTGGACGGCGCCAGGGTGCGGTCGGCGGCGGTGTGCAGGCTGCGCAGCCGGTGCCAGGCCGCGGTCTCGCCGATGCCGAGGTAGGCGCGGGCGTAACCGCCGAGATCGGTCTGGTAGACCGCGACACAGGGCAGCCCCAGCCGGGCGGCTCCGGCCACACCGTGCGCCCCGATGACGAAGGGGCTGGCCAGATGGACGAGTTGGGCGCGGTGCGCGGCGATCGCGGCCGCCACGCGGCGGCCGGGCAGGGCGACCCGCACCTGGCGGTAGCCGGGCAGCGGCAGCGACGGTACGCGGATCACCGGGCAGGGCGCGGCGGCGTCCGCCTCGGCCGCCCGGTCTCGGCCGGGCGCGGTGGGGGCGATGACGAGTGGGGCATGACCGCGGGCGACGAGGTGCTCCGCGGTCCGTAGCGCGCAGTGTGCGACGCCGTTGACATCGGGCGGGAAGGATTCGGTGACGAGGGCGACTCGCATACTGCGGTTGTCGGCGCCCGGGAAGATGCGGCGGCCACGTCGATCTTTCCCCGCGGAAAACGTTCCGTGAGCTTCTGGCCTCCGACCCGCGTCCTGAACACCGGGGGCCCGAGGCGGCTCCCCGCAGGCAAGCGCCCCGGGCCCCAAAAGCCCCGTAACCGACCTAAGCGGAACGCCGCCGTGCGGTGGCCGCCGTGGTACTCAACCTGCCGCGCACAGCGGACTGCACGTCCGCCTCCTCCGCCGGATCCGCCGCCAGGCGCCGCAGCTGGGCGAGTACCCGGACATCCCCGGTCGCGGCGTGCCGCGCCGCCAGTTCGCGGGTGGACTCCTCGCAGTCCCACAGGCACTCGATGGCGAAGCCGTCCGCGAACGACGGATCGATGACCGCCAGCGTCCGGGCCGCACAGCCGCGCAGATGCGAGGACGCGGTCTCCCGGTAGACGTGCCGCACCACAGGCGCCGCGCAGCCGATGGACAGCCGCCCGGCGCCCTCCACCAGGACGGCCAGCCCCTCCGCGTCGGCGCCGCGGACCCGTACCGTGCGGCGCAGTGCGGCGAGCACCCGTGCGGCGTCCTCGGCGCCGCCGAGCATGGCGAGCATCTGGGCCGCGGCGGTGCCCAGTTCGTCCTCGCGGGCGGCCCAGCGGCGGGCCTGTTCGACACCGGCGACGCTGCGCATACGGGCGAAGGACTCCAGCGCGGCGCGCGAGACGACCAGTGAGGGGTCGGCGGCGGCCGCTTCTATCAGCCCGAGGACATCCGGATCCTGCCGGTCGGCGAGATGCCGCAGCGCGGCGGCGCGGGCCCCCTGCGGTCCGAGGCGGGCGGCGTGCAGCAGCTCCGCGCGGTCCTCGGGCCCGGCGACGGCGGCCAGGCAGCGGGCGGCGGGGGCGTCCCGGTGCTGCACCGGGTGGGCCTCCAGTCCCTGCTCGGCCCACTCCAGCACGTCCCGCACACTCCAACCGGGCGCCGGACCGGCCGGGCGCAGCTGCCGCTGCCAGCGGTCGAAGGAGCCCTGCTCCTCGGCCGCGCGCACCCGCGCACCGTGCACCCGGTCGTCCGCCCACAGCCGCCAGGGCCGGGGCTCGTACGCCTCGCGCAGCGCACGGGCGAGCGCCGCGTCACCCTCCGCACCGCGCGGGAAGCGGCCGAGGATCGCCGGCGCCAGGGCGGTCAGCCCCGCGTCGTCGTCCCGTAGCGCCAACTCGTCCAGTGCCCAGTGCCAGTTGCTGCCCCGGGCCGCGTACTCGCGCAGCAGCCGCAGCGCGTCCCGGCGGCCGTACCCGGCGAGGTGTCCGAGCACCGACAGGGCGAGCCCGGTGCGCTGCTCCTCCGTGTCCAGGACGTCGTCCGGGTGGAACAGGTGCTGCTCGATCCCTTCGAGCCCGCCCTCCAGCTCCGAGTAGAGCCGCGCGTAGTACAGCGAGCGCGACTCCACCTGCCAGTCGCGGCGGGGGTCGCTCAGCACACACTGCTCCAGCGCGGCGAGGGCCTCGCCGCGCTGCTCCGCGAGGGCATGCAGCGTCCCGTCTCCGCGCCCCCGCTGGAGGAGGCCGAGAAGGGTGCCGCTGGGCGCTATGTCGGGGTCGAACATGAGGTCAGCATCCGGTACGGAGGGTTACGGTGGCAACGGGATTTCCCTGTTGGTGCCCGGCATCCTTACCGGCGGACGCAGACGTCATGCCTGGAACGCGGTACGGATTGCGCACGGGTACGAGCGCCGCAGCTTACCCGCAGTGCGCCGTCCCGAGCCTCCCGGTGCACCGCGCTGACCAGGAACGACCTGATCGCCTCTGGGATATGCCACAAGCACCACCGGATCGGGTATTGCGGAAACCCTTACGGACGATCGCTCACTGTGCAACAGTCGTCACTGACTCTTAGGGCCGACCACAAGCACTCACGCCGCCTCGCGCCCGCAGCTGACGTCTGTATCTGAGTACGTTCGGAGACAGTCATGCCGTCCCACCTGCATGCGGACCACGCCGCAGCACCCCCGCCGGATCCCGGCACGCTCGACGCGCTCATCTCCCAGGCGCGCCAGTTGCGCGGCCAGGTGGACGCCGTGCGCGGCGAGCCGGGGCTTGACGACGATGACGCGCACAGCCGCTGGCAGCGCGCGCTGTGCGACCTCGCCATGCACCATCTGGACGACCTCGGCGAACACCTGGGCCAGCTCAAGGAAGGGCTGCGGGAGGATGGTGGCGGCGCGGCCGGGGCCGCATACGCGACGGCCGCGCCGCCCGTCCCCGGTGAGCAACCACCGCCCGCCGCCCGGCAGGTGCGCGCGCTCGGCCGGGCGGGCAGCGCCGAATGGGACCTGTTGACCGACCAGGTGACCTGGTCCGACGAGCTGTACGCCATCTTCGGCAGGACGAAGGCGGACGGTCCGCTCACCCTGGACGAACTCCCGTCCTGGCTGTTCGCGGAGGACCAGCAGGCACTCACCACGATGGTCACCGGCTGTCTGGTGGACGCCAAGCCGATCAACGGCGAGTTCCGCATCGTGCGCCCGGACGGCTCGGTGCGCACGGTGCACATGGTGGGCGAGCCGGTGCTCGACGCCGACGGCTCCACAGCCTCGATGTGGGCCGTGCTACGGGACGTCAGCGAACTGCGCCGCAGCCAGCGGGCGTTGCGCGAGACCCGTGACTCGCTGCGACGTCAGCGCGAGGTGGCGCGGACCGAGCACCGGCTGGCGGTCGAACTGCAGGAAGCCGTGCTTCCGCCGTGGCGCGGCTCCCTGCGGTTCCCGTCCGACGGCGACACCCACGCCCTGGACCTGGCCGCGCACTACCTGCCGTCCGGCAGCAGCGCGCTGATCGGCGGCGACTGGTACGACGCGATGGAACTCGGTGACGGCGCCACCCTGTTGACGGTCGGTGATCTCATCGGCCATGGGGTGGCGGCGACTTCGGGCATGGCGATGCTGCTCGGCGCGGTCCGTGGCCTGGCGCTCGTCGGCCTGGAGCCGGGCGAGTTGCTGGCCCGACTGAACGAGGTGGTGGACCGCTCGGCGCAGCCCGCCCTGGGCAGCGCGCTGTGCTGCCGCTACGACGGCCAGCGGCGCACCCTGACCTGGGCCCAGGCCGGGCACCCCGCCCCACTGCTGTTCCGCGGCGGGACGGGGCGCGGTCTGACGGCGCCGGAGGGCATGCTGTTGGGCGCCGCCCCCAACGCCTCCTACGGTCAACGCACCGAATATCTGCTACCGGGCGACCTGTTGGTGCTGCACACCGACGGACTCGCGCCCCGCGGCATGCCGGAGGACACCGCCGCAGCCCAACTGCTCAACCTCGGCCACCGGTTCGCCGAAGCCCGCAGCGCGCAGGAGTGCGTGCGTGCGGTCGTCGAACAGCTGGGCAGCCCGGAGCGCGAGCATGACGCCTGTGTGCTGGTTGCCCGAATCTCGTAGTCGTCATCTTGTGGTCGGGGCGCGCCGAGCGCCCCACAGCCCGACCTGGATCCCTTGACGCGTCGGTGGTTCGGCGTTGCCGCCCCTGTCGGCGAGGGTCGGCGATCCGCCGTACGCCTGCGCCAGGAAGGCCCTACACGCTGGCGGTGCCGTCCTTGCTCCCGGGCTTCTTCGGCAGCACGGTACGGATCTCGTCGCGCAGGTCCTGGATCGTCGGGTACGTGGCGTACCGCCCGGTCAGCCGGTACATCTCCCGCAACCGGTCCCAGGTGCGGTGGGACGAGGTCTGGCCGATGCTCAGCAGCGCCAGCCTGGCGTACCGGTCGGCCTGCTCCGGCTCGTCGGCGATGAAGCACGCCGAAGCCATGGAGATGTAGTCGAAGATCCGCGACCGCTCGTGCCCCGACCTGCGCAACTCCAGCGCCTGCCGGGCGTGCTGCTGCGCGGGCGCCGCGGCCGACGGATCGTGCTCGGCCAGCGTACGGAACGCCAGTGCCTGCATGCCGTGCAGATCGGCCTCGTCGAAGTTCTGCATCCAGCACGGCGGCGGCACATCGCCCTTGTCGGAGACGAAGAGGTCCTCCGCCTGCCCCAGGGTGCGCCGCATCGCCTGGCCGCGCCCCTTGGCCGCCAGCGCCCAGGCCTCGATGGTCTGGAGCATGGCGCGGGTGCGCGGCAGGGCCTGTTCGCCCGAGCCGGACTGGGCCAGCTTCATCAGGTCCAACGCATCGTCCGGACGACCCAGATGGACCATCTGGCGAGCGGCGCGGGACATCGCCTCACCGGCCCTGGGCCGGTCGCCGCCCTCGCGTGCCGCGTGCGCGGCGATCACGAAGTACTTCTGGGCGGTGGGCTCCAGGCCCACGTCGTGTGACATCCACCCGGCGAGGCACGCCAGGTTGGCCGCCACCCCCCACAACCGCCTTTGCAGATGGGCCGGATGGCGGTAGGAGAGCATGCCCCCCACCTCGTTGAGCTGCCCGACGACCGCCTTGCGCTGGAGTCCACCGCCGCGTGAGGCGTCCCAGGCGCGGAACACCTCCACGGAGTGCTCCAGCGCCTCGATCTCATCGGAGCCCACGGGTGCCGCCTCATAGCGGTCATAGCCCGCCGTGGTGGCCTTGGCGGCGTGCAGGGGGTCGTCGACGACGGGGGCATCGGCTGACAGGGCAGGGTCGGTGTGCAGCCACTCGTACATGGCGCTGCTGAGTGCGGAGCCTGCGGCGAGCGCGGCGCCCGCGCCCACCAGACCGCGTCGGTTGAGCATAAGGTCCATTCCCGTGAATTCGGTGAGGACCGCGGCGGTTCGCTCCGGTGGCCACGGCAGGCTTTCGACGGCCTGCTTCCTTCCCGTACGCCGATGCCGGTCGAACCCGAGATCCTCGATGGTCACGACACGGCCGAGGCGCTCGGTGAACAAGGCGGCCAGCACTTTGGGCACCGGATCGCGCGGCGTCTCACCGGTCTCGATCCAGCGGCGCACACGGGAGGTGTCGGTCGACAGTTGCGGGTGGCCCATCGCGGCCGCCTGCCTGTTGACCATCCTCGCGAGCTCGCCCTTGGACCAGCCGGTGAGTCCGAACAGATCCGCGAGCCGGGTGTTGGCTTCCTTGGTCACGTCAAGCCCCCAGGTTCCTCGGCACAGTTGACAGTAGTGGCCGAAGAGACGGCTCGGCAGTATTCGCCAGGGTCCGCCAGGGTTCGCTACGTGGTTCACCACCCGCGGATGGGTGTGATGTAGGAACGCGCCTCCCCGGCCCATCCGGAGCACGGGTGCTCGGGTGCCGGTGCCCTGTCAATGCGCTGTCGACGTCCTGTCGATGTGCTGGGCGCCGGCGACCGGGTCCCCCGAAGGGACCGTCCCGATCGCCTCGATCCGGGACACCCGGTTCCGGAAGCCGAGTCGGCGCCCGGCAGCCGCATTCCCCCAGGGTGCGGAGGCCGGTGGGGAACCCGCCGGACCGGCCCCCGGCCGAACCGATGAGTGCCGCCCCCAACGAGCCAGAAGCATTCCCCAGGCACACGAAGGGATCTGTTACCACCCCATGTACTCAGCATCGTCCTCCGTGTCCGCCCCACCCCGGCCGCTCGCCCCGCGTGGGCCAGGCCTCGTGGCGCGCCCCCGGGCCGCCTCCACCGAGCCGTTCCTGGACCCCTCGTATGCGGCCGCGGCGGGCCGTGGCGCCGGGCGGCCACACGGCTTTCCGGCCGGGGCCTCCCATCCGCTCAGCGGGAGGCTCGATGTGACCGGCCCCCAGGGCGCTCCGCTGCGGGCGGCGATCGCATCCGTCCAGCGGATCTGCCCGGAGTTCACCCCGGCGCAGGTGATGCGGCGCACCAGCCGCTCGGTGCTCCTGGTGGGCACGGCGGGGCGCAGCCCGGCCGTCGCCAAGTGCCTGCTGGACCACTCGCCGGTATGGGAGAAGCAGTTCAGGCAGGAGATAGCGGCGTACCGGACGTTCGTCCGGCACCGCCCCCCGGCCCGGGTTCCGCGCCTGGTCGCCGCGGACCCGGAGAGCTGCGCCCTGGTGATGGAGCGGATGCCCGGCCGGGTCGCTGCGATCCAGCGGCATCCGGTGGAGGCTCCGCCGCGCGCCGACATACGAGCCGCGCTGGGCGCCATCTGCCGGATCAACCAGTGGCAGCCGCCCGCCGACACCTTCAAGCGCCCCCTTGAGTACGGCACCCGGCTCTCCCGCTTCCATGAGCTGGGCCTGCTCACCGATCGCGACCTGGGCGACCTGCAGAAGCTGATGCGCGGCCTGGCCCGGGACTTCGGCGGCCACGGTCCCTGGCAGTTCTGCCACGGCGATGCCCTGCTCTCCAACGTGCTGCTCTCGCCGACCGGCCCGGTCCTGGTGGACTGGGAGCACGCGGGCTGGTACCTGCCGGGGTACGACCTGGCGGTGCTGTGGTCGGTGCTCGGCGACGACCCGGTGACGCGGCGTCATATCAGCCAGCTCGCCCAGTCGCCCGGACCCGCCTGGCGGGACGCCTTCCTGGTGAACCTGATGCTGGTGCTGACCAGGGAGATCCGCACCTACGAGACGGCGCTACAACGCTCCATGCACGGCACCGGCCCGGCCACCCCGGGCGCGGCCGAGGCTGGTGAGGAGCAACGGCTCCTGCTGCGCCGCCTCCATGACGACTGCGGGATGGCACGGCGCGCGGTACGGGCGGCCGTGGGCACCCGCTGAGCCGTCCAACAGCACGCCGCGCCAACGCACCACGCTGTCCCTTCCGCCTCCCCCGGACAGCGTCATCCGGACGGCGCAATCGCGGCCCCCGAAGGGCTGGTCTACCGAGGCCGTGCGGACGTGAATGCCCGTGCCGGGGAACCCCCGGCACGGGCATTGACGTGCCCGATTGCCGTCGTGGGCCTGCGGCAACGCCGACGGCATGGATGTTTGACTGACCATCAGACAGCCGGTACGCCTGGGACTCCGCCCACGTGGAACGCGCCAGACCAGGGAGGCTGCTTTGCGAGGCTCCGCACCCCCACACCCCGGACGCCGCGGCAGGAGACCCGTGCTGCGTGTCGTGGCCACCGCCGCCGCACTGCTCCCGGTGTTCTGCGTGGCACCACGGGTCGACGCCACCCCGCCGTCGCACCCCGAGCCGCTCCAGCAGGCCTTCGCCCAGGCGGCGCGGCAGTACCACGTACCGCAGAGTGTGCTGCTGGGCGTCTCCTACCTGGAGTCACGCTGGGACGGCCATGCCGGACGGCCCAGCGCCAGCGGCGGCTACGGCCCCATGCACCTGACCGACGCCCGTACCGCGATCGCCCAGTCCCGCTACCGCACCGACGGTGACGCGGCCGGCGACACCCGTGGTGACCCCGCCCGCTCCCGGCTGAGCCCGGGTGCCGTCACGGTGCCCCAGGACCGGGTGCTGCCTCCGTCACTGCGCACCGCCGACCAGGCGGCCCAGCTGACCGGACTGACCAACGAGCGGCTGCGCACCGACCCGGCCGCCAACATCGCGGGCGGCGCCGCGCTGCTGGCCGCCTACCAGCGGGCGCTGGGCAAGCCGTTGAGCGCCGACCCCGCCGCCTGGTTCGGCGCGGTGGCCCGCTACTCGGGCGCCGATGACACGGCCACCGCGGTGAACTTCGCGGCCGACGTCTACCAGACCATCCACGACGGCGCTTCCCGCACCACGGACAGCGGTCAGCGCCTCACGCTGGCCGCCCAGCCGAAGGTCAAGCCCGACCCGGCGCAGGTCAACCGACTGGGCCTGCGCACAGCGGACGCCAGGAACACCGAGTGCCCGCAGTTGGTCGCGTGCGAGTGGATCCCGGCGCCGTACGCCAAGTACGGCCCGGACGCCAACGACTACGGAAACCACGATGTGACCAACCGGCCGCAGGACTCCTCGGTGGACTACATCGTCATCCATGACACCGAGGGCACCTGGGACACCACGCTCAAGCTGGTGTCGGATCCGCACTACCTGGGCTGGCACTACACCGTCCGCTCCTCCGACGGCCATGTCGCGGAGCACATGAGCACCAAGGACGTGGGCTGGCACGCGGGCAACTGGTACGTCAACTCCAAGTCCGTCGGCGTGGAGCACGAGGGGTTCCTGGCCGATCCCGACGCCTGGTACACCGAGGCGATGTACCGCACCTCGGCTCGCCTGGTGCGGTACCTGGCGCACAAGTACCGGGTTCCGCTGGACCGCCAGCACATCCTGGGCCATGACAACGTGCCGGGCACCGAGCCGTCCACCGTGGCGAACATGCACACCGATCCGGGGCCGTACTGGGACTGGGCGCACTACTTCGAGTTGATGGGGGTGCCGTTCCAGCCGTCGCCCGGTGCGAACGGCGGGCTGGTGACGATCGACCCGTCCTACGAGGGCAACCAGCCGTTCTTCACGGACTGCGGCGGAAGGGACTTCCCCTGCGCACCCCATGGTTCCGGGGCGGTACGGCTGTACAGCGCGCCCAGCGAGGCCGCGCCGCTGGTCAGGGATGTGGGCCTGCATCCGAACGGGGACTCCACGACCGGGGTGAACGACACGGGGGCGCGCGCCGCGACCGGTCAGCAGTTCGCGGTGGCCGACCAGCGCGGCGACTGGACGGCGATCTGGTACCTGGGCCAGAAGGCGTGGTTCCACAACCCGCCGAGCGCCCCCGCGGCGCTCAACCGGCGCGGCTGGGTGGTCACCCCGAAGCCCGGCCGCCTCTCGGTACCGGTGTACGGCCGGGCCTACCCGGAGCCGTCCGCGTACCCGCGGGGCATCGCCGTGCAGCAGCTGGTGCCGCTGCAGTACTCGCTGCCCGCCGGTCAGCGCTATGTGATCGGTGACTGGATGCGTGGCGAGTACTTCTTCTCGTCGTCCTTCGACCGGTCCAAGCAGACCTGGGTGCGCGGCAAGCTGATCTACTACGAGATCCAGTTCGGGCACCGGGTCGCCTACGTCCGGGCGGACGATGTGGCGATCCGACCGTCCACGGGAGCCTGATCCGGCGCGTGGACGCGAAGCGGGCGCCCCCCGGCCGGGGGGCGCCCGCTTCGCGTTCAGCCCTGCTGGAACATCTCCGCGGGCAGCGGCTTGAGCAGCTGGTAGAGGTCGTCGGTGATCGGCCGGTCCCAGGTGGCGATGGTGACCTGCACGCCGTCGCTGCGGTCGAACTGCGCGCAGGCGATCCGGCTCTCGCTGACCTTGATGCGGCGGACGATCAGCAGGCTGTCGCCGTGCATCACGGGGATGTCCTCGCGCTCCACCTCGTGCACCGGCTCCTCGTTGCCGAGTGCCGCGAGCAGCTGCGCCACCTCGAACGGCACCTGTCCCTCGGCCAGCTCGCGGGCGGGCGAGCCCTCCGGCAGGTTGCCGATCAGCATGGCCGGGCCGCGACCGCCGAACAGGTCGTAGCGCAGGAAGATGCCCTGGCAGCTGCCGTCCGGTCCGGGCAGCAGCCCCGCACCGAGGTTGCCCGGCCAGTCGCCCGGGTCCATGGCCAGGACGTCGAAGTCAGGGCCGGTGGGCGTGGCGGCGCTGCGTCGGCGGAGGAAGGACATGGGCACATGGTACGTGCCCATGGTCCACCCGCGAGCCCGGGGCCGAGCCCTACACCGAGGGATACGTACGCCCGGCGAACCGCCGCTCGAACCCGTCGCCGGTGTCGGCGCTGACCGTGTAGTCGTAGCCGCCGTCCGGGGCGACGCCCAGACTGACCGTCCGCGATGCGCCCGGCTGCACCGTGGCGGTGCCGCCGGACCCGCCGTCGCCCGCCGCGTTGCCGCCGATGGTGAAGATGACGGCGGCGTGACCGGCGTTGGTGAGGGTGAGCGTGAGCTGCTGCGGGGCCGACGGGGAGATGGACACCGCGGCCTCCGGGTGGCCCTTGGTGGTGGAGGACCAGGTCCGTACATCGCCCTTGAAGCCGCGCAGATAGCCGTCCGGGCCGTGCGCGTCGATGTCGTAGGGGCCGCCGCCGTAGGTCAGCGCGCTGAAGTAGTCCTGGAAGCCGCCGCCTACGGGCGCGGTGTACCGCCAGGAGCCGTAGCCGCGGTGGTTGACCGTGTAGATCGAGAATCCCGCGCCCAGCGTGCCGGTGTTGGCCACCTTGATCCACAGGCGGCCGGTGCCGGTGTCGGTCCAGGAGGTGGTGTCGAAGCCGTAACCGACCGGGCGGGCCGGGCGGGTTCCCGGCTCCTGTACCGGTTGGGGCGCGCTGGTCGGCGGCTTGGCAGCGGGCAGCGACTGCTCCTGGTCGCACTGGGCGACCAGCGCCTTGGTGTCGGGCAGGGTGGGGAAACCGGTGTTCGCGGTGGTGAAGTCGAAGGCGCTCATCAGGTCACCGCAGACGGTGCGCCGCCAGGTGGAGATGTTGGGCTCCTTCACCCCGGTCCAGTTCTCCAGGAAGCGCAGCACGGAAGTGTGGTCGGCCACCTCGGAGTTGACGTAGCCGCCCTGGCTCCACGGCGAGATCACGATCATCGGCACCCGCGGCCCGAGCCCGATGGGCGCGCCGTTGATGAACTCGTCGGCGGTACCGGCCGGGGCGACCGGAGGGGCGACATGGTCGAAGAACCCGTCGTTCTCGTCGAAGTTGAGGAAGACCACGGTCTTCGCCCACACCTCGGGGTGGGCGGCGAGCGCCTGGAGTACGAACGAGGAGGTGAAGTCGGCGCCGTAGGCGGGTGGATAGGCGGGGTGCTCACTCTGGTCGGTAGGTGCGACCACCCAACTGACGGCGGGCAGCGTCCCGTTGGCCACGTCCTGTGCGAAGGCGTCGGCGCCGCGCCGCTGCATGCCGTTGACGTAGAGCGGGGAGTCGGTGGAGGCGTTCTGGAACTGGGTGAACCAGGCCAAGGGGTTGTCGTCGTAGTTGTCCTGCTGCTGGTAGACCCGCCAGCTGATCCCGGCCGCCTCCAGCCGCTCGGCGTAGGTGGTCCAGCTGTAGCCCGCCTCGGAGTTGTCGGTGACGGGGCCGCCCGCGGTGCCGTTGGGGTCGATCCAACCGGTCCACTGGTAGAGGCGGTTGGGGTTGGTCGGCCCCTGGACGGAGCAGAAGTACTGGTCGCAGATGGTGAACGCCTCGGCCAGCGCGACCTGGAACGGGATGTCGGCTCTGGTGTAGTAGCCCATGGTGTAGGCGCTCTTGGCCGGGATCCAGTTGTTGTACGTGCCGTTGTTCCAGGCGGAGTGGGTGCCGGACCAGCTGTGGTCGAGGTCGACCACACGCTGTGCGTCGGTGGTCGAGGTGTCCAGATGCCAGGGCGGCAGCACGCTGCCGCCGGACGGTCCGCTGGTCGTCTGGTGCAGTACGTCGGAGCCGTTGGGGAAGCGCAGCAGTGACCGGTCGCCGAAGCCCCGAACGCCCTTGAGGGTACCGAAGTAGTGATCGAAGGAACGGTTCTCCTGCATCAGCACCACGACATGCGCGACGTCGTCCAGGGTGCCGCCGGTTGGCGAGGCGGCCATGGCCTGTTGGACGGCGGTCGGCAGTGCACCGAGGGCGACGGCGGCAGACGTTCCTGCCGCCGCACCGAGGAATCCACGACGTGACAGCGGTGTCAACGCGTCTCCTGGGTCGGCGGGATCGGGACGCGCAGATTCAAGGCGCGTGGCACGACGGGCGCGCCAACGTGAGCACATGGCGCCGTGGACACTTCCTGCACACCAGATGTCCCGCACCCCAAGCCGCGGCAAAGTAACCGCCGCCCTGGTGACAGGTGAGGCCGGAGATCGATACACTCAACGGCCTTAATTGCGCAGGCAATTAGCCAATAAATATCCCTACACTGAAAGTGTAGCCCAACCATGGTGAACCGTCAACATGGCGCCTCCCCCGCCGAGGCGCTCCAAGCCGCCGCCCTGCGCGCCGAACGGGCATACGTGGCCGCGCTGTACGCCCGACTCGACGCCGACCGCGCGCGGGCCGAGGACACCCTGCGCCGACTGGAGAGCCGCGGCTCGGCCGGCGGCACCCGGCAGGCCCGGACCGAACGCGACATCTCCGCCGCCGAGTTGGCGCGTACCATCGCGCGGCTCAACGGTGTGGACAGCGGTCTGTGCTTCGGCCGCGTCGACACTGAGGACGGAACCACCCTCTACATCGGCCGGGCCGGACTGCGCGACGCGACCTACCAACCCCTGCTGGTCGACTGGCGGGCACCGGCCGCGCACCCCTTCTACGCCGCCTCGCCGGGTGATCCGCACGCCCTGGTGCGCCGCCGCCATCTGCACACCAGGGGACGGGAGATCACCGGCCTTGACGACGAGGTCTTCGACCTCGACCTGATCGGGGAGGACGCTCGCGCACTGGTGGGCGAGGCGGCGCTACTGGCGTCGTTGCGCCGCGGCCGTACCGGACGGATGTCGGACGTGGTGGCCACCATCCAGGCCGAGCAGGACCGGGTGATCCGCTCCGGGCTGCCCGGCATCCTGGTGGTCCAGGGCGGCCCCGGCACCGGGAAGACGGTGGCCTCGCTGCACCGCGCGGCATACCTGCTCTATGCCCACCGGAAGACGCTGGAGCGGCGCGGGGTGCTGGTGATCGGACCGAACGACACCTTCCTGCGGTACATCGGCCAGGTGCTGCCGTCGCTGGGCGAGACCGAGGTCGCGACCACGGCGCTGGGCGGGTTGTTCCCCGGCGTGCACGCCACCGAGGCGGACAGCGCCGAGACAGCCGTCGTCAAGGGTTCGCCGCGGATGGTCGAGGTGATCGAGGCTGCGGTGCGCAACCTCCAGCGGGACCCGGGCGGTGACGTCCGGGTGCCAGTGGAGGGTGTCGAACTACGGCTGACCAGGGGCCAGTGCCTGCGGGCCCGCGACCGCGCGCGGGCGCTGGGGATGCCGCACAACATGGCGCGCAATCGGTTCGTCACCGATCTGCTCGACGCGCTGGTCCGCGACCAGGCCGCGCGGCTCGAACGCCCGCTGGACGACGAGGAGTTGCGGCACGGCCCGGCCGAACTGTGGCGGCAACCATCCGTACGGGCGGCCATCGACGCCCTGTGGCCCGAGCTGGCCCCGACCGGCCTCATTCGTGAGCTGCTCGGCGACGCCGACCAGCTGCGTGCGGCGACCACCGGCCTGACGGAGGCCGAACGCGCCACGCTGTTCCGGCCGTTGGACGCGCCCTGGACCGTCGAGGACGTACCGTTGCTGGACGAGGCGGCCGAGTTGCTCGGCGCCGATGACTCCGCCGAACGCGCCCGGGCGAGGACCGCCGAGGCACGGCGTGCCGACGAGGAGGAGTACGCGCTGGGTGTGCTCCGGATCACCGGCCTGGAAGACCAGCTCGACCCGGCCGTGCTCGCCGCCTTCCACCGGGACCCCGCCCCTTACCGCACCACGGCGGAGCGCGCCCAGGCGGACCGGAGTTGGGCGTACGGGCACGTCATCGTGGACGAGGCACAGGAGTTGTCGCCGATGGCCTGGCGGATGGTGATGCGGCGGATACCCTCCCGTTCGATGACGGTGGTCGGCGATGTGGCGCAGACGGGCTCCGCCGCCGGGGCCCGGTCCTGGGGCGAGATGCTCGACCCGTACGCCAAGGGCCGTTGGCGGCAGGTGGAGTTGACCGTCAACTACCGCACTCCGTCAGAGGTGATGGCGGTGGCCGCCGACATCCTGGCGGCGGTCGCGCCTGGGCAGCGGGCGCCGGAGTCGGTGCGTGGCGAGGGCACCGGCCCGCGGGCGGTCGCGGCGCCGGACGGGGCTCTGGCGGCCGCGGTGGCCGACGCCGTGGCGGCCGAACTCGCCGCGTTGGAGGCGGATGGCGGTGGCCGACTCGCGGTGATCGCCGCGGACCGCCGACTCCCTTCGCTCACCGCGGCTTTGCCCCGGGCCGCGACCGGAACGCACCGTGCGGCGCTGGACTCCGACGTGGTGCTGCTGACCACTCGTCAGGCCAAGGGGCTGGAGTTCGACCGGGTGGTACTGGCCGATCCGGCAGGGATCCTCGCGCAGTCCCCCAAGGGCGGACACGATCTGTACGTTGCCGTCACCCGGGTCACCCGGCAGCTCACCGTCGTCCATGAGGGCGAGCTGCCGGAGGTGTTGTCCGGGCTCGTCAGGTGAGGTCGAACTCGCCGTCCCGGGCGCCGAGCACAAAGGCGTTCCACTCCGCCGGGGTGAAGATCAGCGAAGGGCCGTCGGGGTTGCGACCGTCGCGCATGGCGATGTAGCCCTCCACGAAGGCGATCTGGACATCGCCCTTCCCCTGGTTGCTGGCCTGCCACACCGCACCCGTCAAGTCGAGCTGCGGTTTCTTCCCGTTGGCCAAGGGCTGTCCGGTCTTGCTGTCAGCCACGTCCGCTCCCTTCCGGCTTTGTCTTCCGCGGCCCAGCCTAGCGAGGGCGGGCGGTGCCCGACAGCCCGTTCACCGAGGCCGGACGCCCTCCGGTCACGCATCGGGCCGCTCGGACCCCACCAGCCACATCGAGAAGAACTGCGAACCGCCACCGTAGGCGTGGCCGAGCGCCAACCGGGCACCGTCCACCTGGCGTTCGCCCGCCTGCCCGCGTACCTGCAACGCGGCCTCGGCGAAGCGGATCATGCCGGAGGCACCGATGGGATTGGTGGACAGCACACCACCCGATGGGTTGACAGGAAGATCGCCGTCGAGCTCGGTCACCCCTGACTCGGTGAGCTTCCAGCCCTCCCCCTCGGCCGCGAATCCCAGGTTCTCCAGCCACATCGGCTCGTACCAGGAGAACGGCACGTACATCTCCACCACGTCGATCTCCCGGCGGGGTTCGGCGATCCCGGCCTGCCGGTAGACGTCCGCGGCGCAGTCCTGCCCGGCTCGCGGGGACACGTAGTCCTTGCCAGCGAACATGGTCGGCTCGCTGCGCATCGCGCCACCGCGCACCCACGCGGGCGGTCGCGGTGCGCGCCGGGCACCGGCGGTGTCGCTGAGCACCAGCGCGCAGGCGCCGTCGGAGGACGGGCAGGTCTCCAGATAGCGGATGGGGTCCCACAGCATGGGCGAGGACCGGACCTTCTCCAGCGTGATCTCCGGGTCGCGAACGTGCGCGTACGGGTTCCGCAGCGCGTTGCGGCGGTCCTTGTAGGCGACCAGCGAGCCCACGGTGTCCGGCGCGCCGCTGCGCCGTATGTACGCCCTGACGTGCGGTGCGAAGAAGCCGCCCGCGCCCGCGAGCAGCGGTTGCTGGAAGGGGATCGGCAGCGACAGCCCCCACATGGCGTTGGATTCCGACTGTTTTTCGAAGGCGAGGGTGAGCACCGTGCGGTGGACCCGGGCGGCGATGAGGTTGGCGGCCACCAGTGCCGTGGAGCCGCCGACCGAGCCCGCGGTGTGCACCCGGAGCATGGGCTTGCCCACCGCGCCCAGGGCGTCGGCCAAGTACAGCTCGGGCATCATCACGCCCTCGAAGAAGTCCGGCGCCTTGCCGATGACGACGGCGTCGACATCCGCCCAGCCCAACTCCGCGTCGGCCAGGGCTGCTTGGGCGGCCTCTCGAACCAGCCCGGCGATCGACACGTCGTGCCGGGCGGCGACGTGCTTGGTCTGGCCGATCCCGACGACGGCCACCGGTTCCCTGCTCATGAGGCCTCCAGTACGGCCACCAGGTTCTGCTGTAGGCACGGGCCGGAGGTGGCGTGCGCCAACGCCCGCTGGGACTGGCCGCGGTGGATGCGCGCGGCGGCCTCGCCGAGCCGGATCAGTCCGGCGGCCATCACCGGGTTGGCGACCAGCGCGCCGCCCGAGGGGTTGACGGCGACGGAGTCGCCCAGCCGCAACGCCCGGCGCAGTACGACCTCCTGGGAGCTGAACGGGGCATGCAGCTCCGCGGTGTCCACGGGGGCGTCGAAGGCCCCTGCCCGCTCCGCGGCCTGCCGGGTGGACGGCGAGTCGGAGAGGTCGCGCACCCCGAGGGAGTGCGCCTCGATGCGGTGGTCCATGCCGCGGATCCAGGCGGGCCTGGGGCACAGCCGGCGGGCGGTGTCACCGGCGGCCAGCACCACGGCCGCCGCGCCGTCGTGGATCGGCGGGCAGTCCCGGCGCCGCAACGGCCGTACGACGTAGTCGTCGGCGCCGGTGCGGGCGCCGTAACGTGCGGCGATCGCGGCCAGTCGGCGTTCGTCGGTCAGGCCCACGTCGATCAGCGACTGCGCCTGGAGCGCGGCGAGCGAGACCGAGTCGGGCCACAGCGGTGCGACGTAGTAGGGGTCCAACTGCCGGGTCAGTACGTCGCGCAGTTCGCCGGGTGACGACTTGCCGTAGGCGTAGACCAGCGCGGTCTCCGCCTCGCCGGTGAGGATCTTCACCCATGCCTCGTACAGCGCCCACGCGCCGTCCATCTCGACGTGGGACTCGGCGATCGGAGGCCAGGCACCGACCCCGTCCAGCGCCATGGTGAACGAGAAGGCGCGCCCGGCGAGATAGTCACTCGACCCCGAACAGGTGAAGTCGATCTGGTCGGTTGTCAGTCCCACCTGGCCGAGCACCGCGTGCAGTACCGGCATCAGCATCTCCACCTCGGAGAACTCCGAGCTGTCGCGCCGGTGTTCGCTCTGCCCGAAGGCGACGATCGCCACGTCTCGGGTCACAGCAGCTCCTTGTAGCTGTCGTACTCGGCGTCGGGCTCACCGGTCGGGCGGTAGTGGTCGGGGTACCGGCCGCCCTCGGTCCACACCGCCTCCACCCGCAGTCCCATCCGCACCCGGTCGTACGGGATGCCGCCGATCCGGCCGTGCAGCGCGAGGTCGGCGCCGTCGAGGGCGATGTGCGCGTAGACGTAGGGGACTTCGATGTCCAGGTTCTTCGCCTTGATGTTGACCACGCAGTATGTGGTGACCGTGCCGCGCGGCCCCACCTCGACCTGCTCGGCGGTGGCCACCCCACAGGTCGGGCACGCGCCGCGCGGCGGTACGTAGACCTTGCGGCAGGCCGGGCAGCGCTCGCCGATGGTGCGCCGCTCGGCGAGCGCGGCGAGATAGCGGGACTGGGCCTGTCCGGGCGAGTACGTGTAGTCGAGTCGCGCGGGGGCGACGATGCCGCTGACCGGATCGGCGAACCGGCCGTCGAACGCGCGGGGCTCACGCCCGGCCGCTCCGCCCTCGTCGGGTTCGAAGCAGGCGATGTCCGTGATGGCGCCGGTACGGTCGGCGGCCCAGCGGATCCGCACCCGCATACCGGTGTGCACGCCCTCGGCGTCGGGGGCGTCCATGGCGTGCAGCATGGCGGTGTCGGCGCCGTCCAGCCTGACCAGTACCCAGGCGAACGGGCGGTCCAGCGGCTGCTGTTGGCGCGGTTCGGGGTTCCATGCCCAGCTGGTGACGGTGCCGGTGGGGGCGACCTCGACCAGCTCGCGCAGTTCCTCGGCGGTGACCGGGTCGTACTCGACCGGCGGCACCAGCACCCTTCCGTCGTGGCAGCGCACGCCGAGCACGGTGCGCTCGCGCAGTCCGGTGAGGAAGGCGCTCTGCACAGGCCCGAGGGAGCGGGTGAACGGGAACTCCACGACCAGCGGCGCCTGGAGCGCCCGCGGTGCGGGGGCTGGGGTCATGGGCGTCTCTCCTTGGGTCGCGCCACCGTCAGGCGCGCCGGTAGTGGGCGGGGCGCTTCTCGGCGAAGGCACGGGCGCCTTCCTTGGCGTCCGAGGTGGCGAAGATCGGCCAGCCGCGCTCCAGTTCGCTGGCGAGTCCCTCCGTCTCGGTCAGCTCGGCCGTCTCGTAAACCGAGGCCTTGACCGCCTCGACGGCCAGTGGGCCGTTGGCGTTGATCAACTCGGCGATCTCCAGCGCCTTCTCGCGCGCCCTGCCGTCCGGGACCACCTGACCGATCAGGCCGATGCGCTCGGCCTCCCGCGCGGAGTACGGGCGGCCGGTGAGCAGCATCTCCAGCGCGTGGGTGCGGGGGATCTGCCGGGCCAGCCGGACGGTTGAGCCACCGATGGGGAACAGCGCGCGGCGCACCTCGAACAGCCCGAAGACCGCGCCCTCTGCGGCCACCCGGATGTCGGTGCCCTGGAGCAGTTCGGTGCCGCCCGCCACGCAGTGCCCCTCGACGGCGGCGATGACGGGTTTGCGGGGGCGGTGGTGGCGCAGCATCGCCTTCCAGTGCAGGTCGGGGTCGGCGGTGAGGCGGTCGCGGTACTGCTGGCCGTCCATCCGCCCGTCGGCGGACAGCGCCTTGAGGTCCATGCCGGAGCAGAACGTGCCGCCCGCGCCGGTGAGCACCACCGACCGGATCGCGTCGTCCTCGTCGGCCTCCACCCAGCCGTCCCACAGTCCGACGAGCATCGGCAGCGAGAGGGCGTTCTTCGCTTCCGGCCGGTTCAGGGTGAGTACGAGTGTCGCGCCGGCGCGCTCCACGGTGAGGTGCTCGGTGCCGCCCATGGCATCTCCTCCAGTCGTGGCACTCAGTAGAACAGGTTGCAGTAGGACCTTCAACAGGTTCCTGACTAGTAGTCAGATTTCTCGGCCGGTGGGTCTTCACACCTCCCGCGGTCGGCGCTCTAATGGGGCCGCCAAGCCAGTGGTGCCGGTCAGGAGGAGCCGTGGAGTACAACCTCGCCGACCTCTTCGAATCCGTCGTCGACGCCGTACCGGACCGCGAGGCGCTGGTGTACGTCGACCACCCCGGCAGCGGCGCGGAGCGGCGGCTGACGTACGCCGAACTGGACGCCGCGGCCAACCGCGTCGCCCACCACCTCGCGGCGTCCGGTGTCGCCCCCGGCCAGCACGTCGGCCTGCACCTGTACAACGGCGTCGAGTACCTGCAGACCGCACTGGCCTGCATGAAGATCCGCGCCGTCCCGGTCAACGTCAACTACCGCTATGTCGCCGACGAGTTGGCGTACCTGTACCAGGACGCGGACCTGGTGGCGCTGGTCCACGACGCGGACTTCGACGACCGGGTGGCCGCGGCGGCCGCGACATGCCCGACGCTGCGGCATCTGGTCCGGGTCGGCTCCGGAACGGCGTCCGCACTCTCGTACCGGGAGGCGGAGGCGTCCGGATCACCCGAGCGGGACTTCGGGCCGCGCTCCGGGGACGACCAGATCATCATCTACACCGGTGGCACCACCGGCATGCCCAAGGGCGTGATGTGGCGGGCGGAGGACCTCTTCTTCTCCGGCCTCGGCGGCGGCGCGCCGACCGGCGAACCGGTGCGACGGCCCGAGGAGTTGGCCGAACGGGTGGCGGCCGGCGGCGAGGGGCTGGTCTTCTTCCCCACCGCGCCGCTGATGCACGGCACGTCGACGCTCACCGCGTTCATCGGCTTCTTCTTCGGCCAGAAGGTAGTGATCCACCGCAAGTTCGCTCCGGAGGAGGTCCTGCGGACCATCGAACGGGAAAGGGTGACCAGCGTCTCACTGGTCGGCGACGCGATGCTGCGCCCGCTGACCGACGCGCTCGCCGGACCGTTGAAGGGCACCGACTGCTCGTCGCTGATCACCCTGTCCAGTTCCGGGGCGATCCTGTCCGACACCGTGCGGACGCAGTTCCAGGCGCTCGTCCCGAACGTGCTGATCCTCAACAACTTCGGATCCTCCGAATCCGGCTTCAACGGCACCGCGACGGACGACGCGGGCCCGCGCCGGGGCTTCCGGTTACACGTCAACTCCCGTACCAGGGTGGTGGATCCGGTCACCCACCTGCCCGTCGCCCCGGGCGCTACCGGGCGCCTGGCGCAACGCGGTCACGTACCGCTCGGCTACTACAACGACCCCGAGAAGACCGCACGGACCTTCTTCCGCGACACGACCGGGGAACGCTGGGTACTGCTCGGCGACCTGGCCACGGTGGACGACGACGGTGTCGTGACGGTACTGGGCCGCGGGTCGCAGTGCATCAACACCGGCGGGGAGAAGGTGTTTCCGGAGGAGGTCGAGGAGGCGGTCAAGTCCCATCCGGGCGTCTACGACGTCCTCGTGGCCGGCGTCCCCGACCCCCGCTGGGGCAGCCATGTGGCGGCCGTAGTCCAACTACGCGACACCACCGCGACATTGACCCTCACCGAACTACAGGACCACTGCAGGACCCGCCTGGCGGGCTACAAGGTCCCGCGCACACTCGTCATAACCCCCCAGATCCACCGCTCCCCCAGCGGCAAGGCGGACTACCGCTGGGCGGCAACCGTCGCGACGGCCGCCGCCAACCCCACCTGACACCCGCCCAGCCGAAGGCACCCATCTCGCCGCTGCACACAGCCGGTTGGCCGTCGGATACACACCGAGGCGCCTCCCCACGCCGCCTCCCCCGCTCGCAGCTGATCGGTGAGGAACACGCCCCCAAGGAGCGGCGAGCCACAAACGATCGCACCCCCGCGACCCAAACGACCACCGGACCGCAAGACGACAGACAACGTGAGGGGGCGGGGGCGAAGGGGTGGGGGTCCTGGACGCTGACGTGTATTTGCGGGCCGAACTTCCGGCCCACCCAACACAGGGGGCAACCGGCCCGTAAATATAC
>NZ_JARJBC010000034.1:0-53677 GCF_029269905.1 Streptomyces silvisoli
GAACCGATCACCGAACCCCACCGGCTCACCCACCTCGACGTCCACCGACGCGACCGCCTCGGCGGCATCCTGCACGAGTACCAACATACGGCGTGACCAGCGCGGACGCGGTTCTTGGCACCTACAAGGTTCTCGCCGACGCCGGCATTCAAGTCGTCCTCAGCGGCATCCGAATGCCGAGAATGAACTCGATTATGGAGAGGTGGGTGCAGACACTCCGCCACGAACTCCTCGAGCGGACTCTCATCTGGAACGAGCACCATCTCCGCCACGCACTCCACGAGTTCGAGCAGCACCACAATGCCCACCGGCCCCACCAGGCCATGAACCAGGCAGCACCGCTACGCGCTGTCCCCGAACCCATCACCGACCCTGGACGAATCACCCGCCTCGACATACGCCGACACGATCGCCTGGGAGGAGTCATCCACGAGTATCAACACGCTGCTTGAGCTGCGTGGATGAGGTTTCCGGCAGGCGCAGTATCCGAATCCTGGGCGCCACCGCACACCCAACGGCGGAGTGGATCGTGCAGCTCGGGCGCAACCTCCTCATGGACCTGGAGGACGCGGGCAGCAGGGCCAGGTTCCTGATCCGGGACCGCGACTCCAAGTTCACCGCCGCCTTCGACGCCCTACTCACCGACGCCGGACTCGAGGTCATCACCACTGGCATCCAGATACCCCGGATGAACTCCATCATGGAGCGTTGGATACAGACTTGCCGGCACGAGCTCCTCGACCGCACCTTGATCTGGAACCAGAGCCACCTACTCCACGCGCTCCGTGAGTTCGAGACCTTCTACAACGAGCACCGACCGCACCGAACGCTGAAGCAGGCCGCGCCCCTTCGCCCACTACCCGAACCGGTCAACCTGCCAGCGCACATCACACAGCTGGAAGTCCGCCGACGAGACCGACTCAGCGGAATCCTCCGTGAGTACCAACATGCCGCTTGACCAGGCCGGATGATTATTCGGCACCCGCACAGTTCGAGCTGCACCACAACGCTCACCGACCCCAGCAAGCGATGAACCAGGCAGCACCACTGCGCGCGGTCCCCGACCGATCACCGATGTCGGGCGAATCATCCGTCTCGGCATACGCCGCCGAGACCAGCTCGGTCGAGTGATCCACGAGTACCAACATGCCGCTTGAACTGCGTGGATGAGGTTTTCGGCAGGCGCAGGGTCACTCGCCTTCGCTGACCCGGAACACGGTGTTGCTTTCGCCTACGCGATGAACCGCGTCATCGGCGGCGACGATGTGCGTGCGGCCTCGCTGGCCGAGGCAGTGCGCCGATCTCTGGCGTAATGATCTGGGGCCGCGCGCGTTGTGATCATTCGGGAAGCCATGAACCGCTTCACTTATAAGCGGCGACAAAACGTACGGGTTCGGCAAGTACTTCTGTAGCGGCTGTCAGGTCCGCCAGTCGGGCCGACAGCGTCGCCTCCGCCAGGCGCGGCGGCAGCGCGTCCCCGAACTTGAGCCCCCGCACCGCCCGTTCGTCGACAGCGGGAAGGCAGAGCCGGTCCGGAGCCTCGCTCAGGGCGTTCTTCCAGGTCGGCGGCGTAAGGTCTTCGCGCAGGCGGATCCAATGGTCGTTGATGCGCTGAGCCGGTACGGCGATCCCCTCCAGCGTGGCGGCCAGCGTCGCGTTCGCCCGGTGGCCTGCCCAGGTCCACCAGCGGAGTTGTCCCGATTCGTCGCGCACGATCAACGTACCGCCCGGGTGGACCTTCTCCAGGAAGACCTCACGCGCCTCCTTGAGCGCCGTAGTGGCACGTTGGGTCAGGGCGACGGGCGGATCCGTGCCGAGCAACACCTCGCGCACGGCGCGGGTGACCTCGAAGGAGGTGCCCTGCCCGAAGCCCGTGCCGCTCCACTTGGCCTTTCCTCCGCCGTCGGCCGGCTCGACGAAACAGCGTTTGCGGCGCCAGTCGATGTAGGTGACCTGCCAGCTGCGGCCGGCGAGGAGGAGTCTGCGGGCGCCGGCAACCCTCTCGGTGAGCAGCGCGGGGTCGGTGCGGCCGATCTCGGTGCGGCCGTGGAGGACGGTGAACTGCGGGGGTGCGGTGAAGACGGCGGTGAGGCTCATGAAGTGGCGGTGGCCGAAGCGCCGTTCAGCTTCGGGCCCGATGAACAGCATGCCGCCTTCCTGATCGAGGTATCCCTCCTCGACCAGGTGGCGGACGATCGGCTCGGCCGGTCCTCCGAACGGTCCGAGGCCATTCCACCACTCCTGCCAGAGCCGGTCTCCTACGCGGTGTTCCTGTAGGCAGAGGGCGAGCAGCTGCTGGGCGACGATGTGCCGGGGTTCGGGCGGCGCGGTGACCGGTTCGACCCAGCCTCGTGACCACTGGAGCAACAGTCCTGCGGCGGCAAGGAGTCCGCCCTGGTCGAGGGTGAGGAAGAGGCAGTTGCGGGTCGTGCCGGGGCGGCGTCCGGTGCGGCCCAGGCGCTGCAGGAAGGAGGCCACCGAGATGGGCGCGTCGATCTGGATGACCCGGTCTAGGTCGCCGACGTCGATGCCCAGTTCCAGCGTGCTGGTGGCGATGATGACGCAGTCGCGGGCCTCGGCGAACGCGGTCTCCGCGCGCCTGCGTTCGTCGAGGGAGAGGGAGGCATGCGAGAGGAACGCGGTCACGCCCTTCGCCCGCAGCTTGGCGCCCAACTCCTCGACCAAGCGCCGCGATTCGCAGAAGACGAGCCGCTTCTCGCCCCGGTGGAGGGCGCTGATGACGGTGGCCGCATTGTCGAGCGAGCCGACGTAGTCGACCTGGATGTCACCGGGTGGTACGGAAGCCGGTGTCGGCTGTGCCCCGGCCAGGTGGGGCGCGATCACGCGTCCGGGGCGCCGACCTGCCCCGGATCCCTGGAGCCAGGTGAGCAGGGCTTCGGGGTTGCCGACGGTCGCGGAGAGGCCGACGCGCTGCAGGGAGCGGCCCACGACGCGCTGCAGGCGCTCCAGTACGGCGAGCAGGTGCCAGCCGCGGTCGTCTCCGGCGAAGGCGTGGACCTCGTCGACGACCACGGCCCGCAGGCCGGAGAAGAAGGACGCGTGGTCGACGTTGACGCTGACCAGCATGGCTTCCAGCGATTCTGGAGTGGTGAGCAGCACGTCGGGCCGGGACGCGAGGATGCGCCGCCGAGCGCCGGCCGGTGTGTCGCCGTGCCACAGGGCCGCGGTCCGGCCGAGCCAGGCGGTGTAGGTCTCCACGCGCGGCAGCAGGTTGTTCAGCAGCGCCTTGAGCGGACACACGTACAGCACCGATGTGCCGGACCAGCCCTGAGCGTGCATCCGGGACAGCAGCGGGAAGCAGGCGGCTTCGGTCTTGCCGCCGGCCGTCGGGGCCAGCAGCAGCGCGTCGTCTCCCCCCGTGAGCGGGGCGACGGCGGCCTTCTGGAGCGGACGCAGGTCCTTCCAGCCCAGGGTGTTGACGATGTGGTGGATCAGCGCCGGTTCCAGGCCGTCGGGGGTGGTCACGGCAGGTCCAGCTCGACGTCATCCGCCCGGTCGGCGGCTGCGTTGCGTTCGGTGTCCGTCAACTCGCCCGCCGAAACGGTGAGCTGGTAGTGCTTGCGCGGGTCGAAGTCCTCGAAATCGTCGACGCGGTCGAGGACGTCGGCGACGAGCTTGCGGAGGAAGACGCGGGGGGCGATGCCGACGTTGCCGCCCAGACCTCCTGTGACGGCGGTGGCGAGTTCGCCGACGTAGGCGTCGTCGACCCGGGCGGTGACCCGCTCGGGGTGGCGGGCCGCACCCCGGTAGAGATCCCGCACCCTCCGGCCGAGTTCCCCCAGGCGCGGCAGATCGAAGCCGGGCAGCCGGAGCTGGACGGCGCGGGGCGAGTCGAAGCGGGCGTCTGTGGTGAAGTCGGTGGCGAGCCGCTGGGCCAGGGGCGGGAGCCGCTGGACGCCCTGCTGGCCGTCGTAGAACGCCGGGGTCCCGGTAATGACGAGGAAGAGGCCGGGGAAGCGTCCGGCGTCGATCTCGTCGAGGAGCTGGCGCAGTGCGTTGAGGCCCTTCTCCCGGACGTCGCCGCGGACGCGTTGCAGGGTCTCCGTCTCGTCGAGGACGAGGAGCAGCCCCGGGTGGCCGCAGTCGCGCAACACAGTCAGCAGACCTTGGAGGAAGCCGAGCGCGGCGAAGTGATCCAGGTCTCCGCGTACTCCGGCGGCCCGGCGGGCGGAGGCCGCCACGGACTTCTGGCCGCCGAGCCAGGCGATCAGGGCTTCCGCGGTGGCGCCGTCCCCGTCGGTGACGGCACTGCGGTAGCCGCGCAGGGCGGCGGCGAACGCGGGGGTGGTGCGGGCGACGTCGGCGAGCCGGCGTTCCATCAGCGTGTCCACGGCCGCTGCGAGGGCCACGTCGTCGTCCTCGTCGATCTCCGAGCCGTCGAGGACCTCCTCCTCCAGGGTGTAGAACCACGAGTCGACGACGGCCCTCAGTGCGCTGGGCTGGTGGGTGGCGGTGGCCAGGCGTTCAGTGAGCCGGCGGTAGACGGTCTCCAGTCGGTGCAGCGGTGTCTCGGTCTCGGAGATCTGCACCTCTGCCGTGGCGAGTCCGGCGCGTTTGGCCCGCTCGGCCAGCCAGCGGGCGAAGAAGGTCTTGCCGGAGCCGTAGTCGCCGCGGACGGCGTGGAAGGAAGCACCGCCGCGGGTGACGGTGGCCAGGTCGTCGTCCAGAGCGGCTTCGAACCGGTCCAGTCCAACCGCGAACAGGTCGAGCCCGGACTGCGGGACGGTGCCGCGCCGCAGGGCGTCGATGACCTCGCGGCGCCGGACCGCGCTCACGGAGGCGAGGTCGGTCATGCCTTCTCCTCCCCCGGCTGTCCGTCTTCCTCCGTCTCCAGGGCGTTCTGCTTCGGCAGAAACTGCTCGCGCAGGAGCGGCACGTCGAGCTTGACCGCGTGCCCGCCGTCGATGAACCCGAGGACGGGGTACCCCTCGACGTTCAGCAGCCGCTGCACCGTGGCGACGAAGCCCTCGATGTTGCGGCGGACCCGCCCGGTCGCGGAGATCGCCGCGGCGAGAGCGGCCGGGGACATCGTCCCACCCGCCGAGACGAGCGCGTCGACGACTGCGGCCACCACCTTCGCCTCGGGCGCCTTGCGGACGTACTCCTTCTGGGCCGCGTATACCTCGCTGCTCACCACCGTGGAGCCGAGCGACTCCGTCACCGGCGGTGCGGCCTCCGCCCGGGCGGACGGTCGCGCGTCGACGGTCGGCGCGCTTCCGGCGCTTCCGGCGGGTTCGGCGGGTTCGGCAGGTCGTGCGGGGGAGGGCGTCACCGGATGACCGGCGGGCACGGCGGCGGGCTGCGGGACCTCCCGGGTGACGTGCGTCCGCCACCAGCCCGGCGTGGACAGCTCGCGCGGCAGCGGCACCCAGTCCTTCGGGGCCTCCTCCCCGGGGGGCAGCAGGACGAGCACCGGGACGGTGACTTCGGCCAGGGAGGCTCCGCCGTGGTATCCGGCCCGCCGCCCGGTGTAGCGGATGTCCTCGCGCCACGGCAGGATCACTGCGCCCCCGCCCTCTCTCACTCTCGGGCCGTCGACGGCGATCTCACCCTTCCCCGCCGCGTCACCAGTGCGCCAGCGGGCGGACTCCGCTCCGTCGGCCGCTGCCGTCGGGGCGTCGGCGCGGCTGCGGCGCTCCAGGACGTGGCCGTGGTCGGAGACCAGGACGACTGGGCGGCCGTAGCTGCGGGCGGCGGCGAGAAGTTCGCGCAGGTGTGTGACGTCGGCGAGGGACCAGGTGGTGCCGCGGCCCTGCCGACCGTTGTCCAGTGCCTCGTCGATGGTGTTGAGGACCACGCCGACCACAGCGTCGGAGGCGAGAGCGGTCATGAGGTCGTGGGAGAGCGCGTGGCCCGCCTCGCCGCCGATGGCGGCCTTGTGGAAGAGGACCGCGGTCCTGCGCCGCCGTTTCCAGAAGGCGGTGAAGCCGCTCGTCTCGGTCGACTGGCCGCCGTCGGCCGCCTCGCCCGCCAGCAGGGAGGCACGGCTGACGCGGGTGACGGAGGGCAGCATGGAGACGGCGGCGAGCCGCGCCGGGACCTGTCCGGGCTCCGGGCGAGGCACGATCTCGCGCCAGCCGTCGCGTTCGGCCTCCTCACCGAGTTGGGCGGCGACCGCGCTGCTCATGCCGTCGAGGACGAGGACGAGCGGGGCGGCCTGGCCGGTCAGCGGGCGTACGACGGTGTCCAGCACGTTCTCGACGACGAGGCAGCCGTCGGGGTGCTGGGCGGTGGCGTGCGCGGCCCAAACGGCGAGCCGCCGGGCGAACTCCTGGTCGAGGCGCTGCCTGCGCTCACGTGCCTGCTCGTAGAGGGCGCGCAGGTCCCGGCCGGTCTCCAGATCGCCGCCGGGGTCGCCGGCCCACAGCACGGTGAGCGCCCGGTCCACCCAGCCCCAGTCGGAGACGTGCGCCCTTACGGCCGCGGCCACGCTGGTGACGGCGGGCTCGGGGCCGCTGAGCCAGCGCGCCACCCGTACGGCCGTCTCGGCGGCCTGGACTTGGTCGGCGCGGAGGCCGGCCAGGGTGTGACCGAGCAGGTCGGCCAGCGCGGCCTCCCCGGCGGCCGGGGAACGGCGTGCCTCCGCGACGGTGCGGCGCAGTTGCGCGGTGAAGCTGGAGGGAAGGAAGCGGCTGGCGGTGAGTCCGGGGGTCAGGCCCGCCTTGTCGGCCAGTTCGTCGGCCCTCTCCAGTACGGCGTCGACGCGCAGGCGGGCGTCCTGGCTGGTGCGGGCGTCGGCGATCCAGCGGGTGAGGGTTCCCTCCACGGCATCGGTGAACACGGCGAGTTCCGACCGTCGGGGCATGACCTGCCCGAACAGTCCGCCGAGGGCGAGCACGGTGTCGGGCTGGGCGGCGGGGTCCCGCAGTGCGGCGCCGAGCAGTCCGAGCGGCAGGGCGTCGTGGCCGAGTCCGGCCTCGGCGAGGGACAGCAGGACGGGTACGGCCGGTCCGGCAACCTCCGCGAGCCACTTCTTCAGTTCCGCGCGCTCGGTGGCGCCCAGTTCGGCGAACCGCGTGGGTCCGGCGGGCGTGCGCGACCAGGCGAGCAGCGTGTCGGCGTCAAGGGTGACCTGCCCGTCCTGGCCGGAGGAGCCGTGAAATGCGCGTAGGCCGAGCCGTTCGGCTGTCAGGGCGCGCAGGGCCGCGTCCCGGGTCAGCACTCCGCCGACGCGCGGCCAGCCGCCTTCGGCGGGCTCCGCCTCGACCAGGGCTTCCAGCAGCCAGGGTTCGCGGTACATGCGGGGGTCCAGGGTGGTGGCGGCGAAGCGCTGGAGGACGACCTCAGCATTCTCGACGGTGAGGGTCTTGCGACGTACGGCTCTGCCGCGCACGTCCCAGCCGAGCTGCTCGTCGTCGACGCCCGTGGTCACCACGAGCACGTCGGAGGGAGCGGCCGCGCTCCTGTGCTCGTGCAGGGCGGCGACGACACCGAGGACGGAGGCTTCGTCCCGCACGTGGACGCGCCGCGCCTCGCCGTCCAGGGTGACGGTGAACCGGGGCGGGGCGCCGGGCGCGTACCGGCCGTGGACGAGCACGAGGCTGCGCTCGCGCAGGTCCTCGGCGTTCGCGGCGAGCAGGGCCTCGACGGTACGGCGGCCCACCCGGGGCTGGGCCGGGGCCATCAGCCGGCGGTCCCTTCGGCGCCCGGTTCCGCCGCGGTGCCGGCGGAACCGTCGGACCCGGACCCGGTGTCGGTGACCGGCTGCCAGGAGAGCTGGATGCGGGTGCCGGGGTGGTCGGCGAGGTAGGCGCGGATCTCGGCGTCGATCTCGGCGACCGTGGTGGCCAGCGACACCTCCAGCCGGGTGGGTTCGATGAGGTGGACGGCGCGCCGGCGACCGGACTGCGTCGGGACGGCAACCTCGGCACCGCCCCCGCCGCGGGAGGCGTCGTCCGGCGTGGAGGGCCGGCCCGGTGCGGGCGTCGAGGGGACGGAAGGCGTGCCGTGGTTGGTGAGGCTGACGTCCTCGGCGGTCGGCCCCGGCGCGTCGGGCGTGACCGGGGCTGCGGGCGGAGTGGCCGGCTGGGCGGGCTGCGCGAGGCGGGTAGCCTCGCGCATCAGGGCCATGACGGTGTCCGGGAGCCGGTCGAGGACGGGCACCAGCGAGACGGTCTGCTCGTGCTCGCGGGCGGTGCGCCGCACCTCGTCCAGGAACCGGGTCGCCCGCTCGCCGAGGCCATCCTGGCGTACGGCGAGGGTGCGGCGCACGTCCTCCAGCAGGGACCACTGGGTGCCGCGCAGCGCGGCGGCGACCTCGGGAGCGTGCCGCAGGGCGCCCGCGATCTCCTCGTCGGTCACGTCGTACGCGGCGGCGGCCAACTCCCGCACGCAGGCGGCCGGTTCGGTGGTGCGCAGCAGGCGGGCGACGAGGTCGGCGGCGGCCTTGGTGGACTTCAGGCGGGGCGCGTCGGCGCCGGTCAGCCCGAGGTGGTGGGCGTGCTCCGTGAGCAGGGTGCGCACCTCGCCGAGGGCCACGCGGTGCTCCTCCGCGACCGCGCGCACGCCTTCGGCGAGCCGGGCGACGTTGCGGGCGAACAGGACCCGGGAGACGGCCCTGCCGAAGATCGTCCCGGCGCGGCCGAGCGCGGTGTGGAACTCGTCCTCGGTGGGCAGTTCCACGGCCATCAGCCCGTATCCGGGGCCGATCCGCTCCAGCTCCGGTGCCTTGGGCAGCGGCGAGGTCTGGTAGACCCAGGTGCGGTCGTCCAGCAGGGCGTACGTGGCGATGATCAGGTTGCTGACGTGGCGGTCGAGGCCGGTGTAGCCGAGCTCATCGATCCAGTCGCGGATTTCCTCCACGGACAGGTCCGGGCCGGCGTCGGGGGTCTCGGCTGCCTTCTTGTTGATGCGCAGGCGCCAGTCGGTCGTGACGTTCAGCGGCCCGTCGTGGACCTCGCCGAGCTGGAGGGCGTGCACGATCCGGCGGACGACGGGCAGGTGCTGGCTGTCGACCACGACGCGCCGGGAGCCGTCCTCCATCGCCCTCGTGATCCATTCGAGGGCGATCTTCAGCTCGCGGGTGGTGATGGCCTTGCGGGTGAGGCGCGGGTCGAAGTCGGGGTGCTTGGGGTGGCGGGCACTCAGGAGCCCGTCGGCGAGCAGGAAGAGGTTCTCCTCGAAGCCGACCGCCGGTTCGGGCCGGGTGCGGGTGAAGCCCGGCTGGAGCGAGATCAGGTGTTCGCCGTCGCGGACCTCGGCGCCCGCGGTGCCCGGGTCGGCCTTGTTGATGCCGTACAGCTGCAGCAGCGCGTCGGTGAGCTGGGTGGTCAGGCTGTCGCGGGACGCCTTGAGCTGGTTGCGGATCTGGACGCGCTCCTCGGCGGGGCGGGTCGCCGTGTGGTCGTCGAGCCGGTCGCGCTCCAGCAGGTAGTTGATCTTCAGCAGGCGGCCGAGGTTACGGGCCTTCTGCTCGGACAGGAAGTGCGGCAGCCAGACGATCGTCGGCGCCGTCTTCCCGGCGCGCTTCAGCCGCTCCACCCGCTGCGCGTCGTCCATCGGCGAGTGGTCATGGCTGTCGAAGGGGTAGTCGAAGACGAAGCGGATGTTGCCCTCGGTCTGCGGCTCGAACTCGGCGTCGGGCAGATGGGGGTCGCGGACGTTGCCGAACACGAACTCGACGGTGCGCTTGGTGCCGCGCCAGACGACGGGCCGCTCGCACACGAACGACTGCGTGTCGGGGATGCCCAGCGCGGCCCACAACTGGTCCTTGATCCACTGGCGGCGGTAGCCGTCCTGGTCGGCGACGCCCTGTACCTCCTCCAGCAGCGGCTCCACGTCCAGGTCGGACAGGTGCAGGTGGAAGACGGGGTCGGCGGGGTCACCCTCGCTGCGCAGCTCGCCGTCGAACCCCTCGGCCTGGAGCGCCTGGAGACGCTGGACGGCGACGGCACCCGCGTCACCCACCCGGGTCCTGATCGTGCCGTGGTTCAGCGCGGCGAGCCGGCCGCCGGTGAGCCGGGTCAGGGCGGGCACGTTGGGGGCGAGGGAGGCCAGCAGCAGCGTCTTGACGAGCCGGTCGTCGGTCCGGAAGCGCTTGTCGTCCTCGGAGCCGTACTTGTTCAGCAGGTGCTCGCGGACGCGGGCGTGGAAGCGGTGGGCGATCTCCGACTCCTTGCGGAGCTTCGCGGTGAACGCCTCACCGGTCCGCGCGGCGATCACGTCCCACAGGTCGCCTATCGGGATGAGCTGGCCGAGCCGCAGGTCGTCGCGGTGCCGCCGCAGCAGCTCCTGCACCAGCTTCAGACCGGTCCGCTCGCGCTGGAGCGCGCCGGAGAGGTCCACCAGCACGTTCAGCAGCGCCGGGGACAGCGGGTACAGGGTGCGGAAGTCGTCCCAGCTCGCCTCCGTGCGCCCCTGCGCGTCGAGCAGCACCTGCCGCACCTCGTCTCGCGACGACTCCACGAGCTTGAACGCGTCGTCGCGCGCCTGCTCCATACCCGGGCGCGGGGCGAGCACCCGGTGCTTGATGATCTCGACTAGGTTGCTGTCCTCCAGCTCCACGACGTCGATCCGGCCGGCGAGGTAGTCGACCTGCTGTTCCAGGTTCTGCACGTCGGCGCCGGCCACGTCGGAGCCGATCAGCTGGGACAGGTCGCGCTGGCGAGAGATGAACGACACGATCGGCACGGGCCGGCCACTGTCGCCGGACTCGATCAGCTTGACCAGCCGCTGCACCTGGTCGCGGACGAAGTCCTGGTCGCCCATGTGCGCCTGGAGCCACAGGATCAGCTCGTCGAGGAAGAGGACGACACCGTCGTAGTTCAGCGACTGGGCATGGCGGGAGATGACCGTCAGGCCGTTCTCCAGCGGGATGAAGGACTGCGCGTCGCCGCGGGCGGCCTGCGTGTAGCCAGCCATGGGCCCGGTCAGCAGCGCCGACACCAGCCGCTCCCGTTCCTCGCTGCCGGGCGGGGCGGCGAAGGCGCGATCCAGCTCGGCGGTGCTCCAGTCGCCGGTACCGGGCAGGTCGGTTCCGGCGTCGATGCCTGGCAGATCGTCCTCGTCATCCGCGCCGGACGCCGCGTCCCCGCCGGGAGCGGTGGCCGCCGCCCCGGCGCCGAGCCACTGGCGGAACTTGTCGTCGTCGGCGAGGAACTTCCGCTGCCGGTCCGCGTCGGCGAGCAGCGCGTCCGATCGGTAGACGGCGGGGGTCGGCGCGTCCTTGTGCAACTCCCGCACGGTGTGGACGTACCCGCCGAGCAGCGCCGAGTCGAGGTCGGTCGATCCGACCAGGTGGTACGGGATCATCAGGAACCGGCTGCCGCCCAGCCAGTCCCGGTGCTCGGCGACGACCTCCGTCAGCCCCGGTTTGTTCAGCGCACCCTCGTGGCCGTTCAGTACGGCGTGCAGCACGGTCAGGAAGTGGCTCTTACCGGCACCGAACGAGCCGTGCAGGTACGCGGCGTGCGAGTCGCCCGTGCGGACGGCCTTCGCGACGATACCGAGCGACGTGCGGAACGCCCTCTGCAGCTGCTCGGTGACGACGTACTCTGCCACCCGCTCGTCGGCCTCGTGAAAGCCCTGGGAGAGGTCGACCTTGAAATCGCCCGCGTGGACGTCCTCCTTGATGTCGATGACATCGCGGAGGAACAGCTCTGTGGTCGACATCAGGCGATCATTCCCTCACTGTGCTGGCGGCCGGCCCGGACAGCGCCCCCCTCTAGTTGGCGCGACGTCCATCTTGCCAGGTGGATAGGACAGCGGGGGGAGAGATCGTGACGCCTCCGGAAGGTGGTGTCACGGTGGGTGCCCGCCTGAAGGCGGATCGCCGGGGGCGCTCACGCGGGGTGTCCGCCGCGGGCCCCTCCACCGAGGTCCACCTCCGCCCACACCGTCTTCCTCGGCCAGGTGCGCTCGCTCACTCCCCAGCGGGAGGCCAGCGCCTCGACCAGGAACAGGCCCCGGCCCCCGTCGGCGTCGGCGGCCGCCGGGGCCAGGCACACGGGCAGGGCGGGATGCGTGTCGGACACCTCGACGCGTACGAGCGCGGCGACGGGCCGGTGGACCAGGGAGGAGAGCAGGGCGGCTCTCCCCTCGCCCCGCTCTACGCGTCGCCCAACTCCGGCTGTTCGGTCGTCTCCCGACGCTGTACGGCCTTCCGCCCTCGCGTCTTCCGTACCGGACGCCATTCCTTCATCTGCGCCTCGCTCACGCTGTGCATGCGCAGGTAGCGCTGGAACTCCGCCTCCAGGTCCTCGGCCGGCGAGCCCTCCCACTCGTCGTCGTAGGCGCTGTACCACTGGCGTACCCACGGCATGACCTCATGCAGTCCGGCGAGTAGTGGTACGAGCCGCTCGGCGCCCCATGCGTCGCTCTTCACCCGTGTGTCGATGAGCTGCGTGAGGGCCAGCGCCTGGTCCTTGTGGTCCCAGCCGGCCCAGCCGAGCATCAGCGTGGAGTCGCTGTCGGGGCCCGCCTCCGGGTAGGAGATGAACCGTTCCTTGGGCACGTCGAGCTTGCCCCGGTGGGTCCAGTAGGACTGCTTGAGGAAGTCGGAGGACTTGTACCGGGTCGGCGGGTCGATATCGAGCCGCGTGCCCGTACGGTCCTCCTCGCGCTGCTTCTCCCAGACCTTCTCCCACTCGCGGCGGGTGCGCAGGCCGGAGTCCTTGTAACGCATCGCGGCGAGGTAGGGCACGTGCTCGTCGGCGATGATCTCGTTGAGGACCTGTGGGAGGGGCAGGTCCGGCTTCTTCAGGTGGTCGGCCGCGTAGAGCGCGGCGACGGACGTGAAGTCGGGGTCCGAACCGAGCTGGTCGGCAAGGTTGTTGACGGTCAGCGTCCGGGGACGGCGCAGCCCGTCACTCACCTCGAACCACAACTCCTCGTCCTCGCAGCGGCCCAGCAGCCAGTTCCGCAGCGCGGCGCGTTCCTTCTTCTCCCACTGGTCGGTCGCCCAGCGGCGCTTGCACTCCGGGCGCTCGATGAGGGCGATGTCCTTGCGGCTGGTGATCAGGTCGATACGGGCCTGGACGATCTCGCGGTACCAGTCCGGCCAGTGGGCGGGGATCTCGGTGACGGGGGTCGAGCCGTGGCGCCGGAACCACTCTCTCACCGCCTCGTCACCCTCGGCTTGGGGCGCGATGACGAACTCGAACGCCCGCTCGCCGAGTCTAACGTCGGGGAGGTCGGCAAATCGGTCGGGAGGCGTCACAGTTCGAGCGACCTCGCGGTCGGTGAGCAGTCCGTAGAGACCGTAGACCTGCCAGTCCAGCTCCTCTTGCAGGGCGATCATGCGGCGACGGACCTTGCCGTGTTCGGCCGCTGCGTCATTCAGCACTTGTCGCGTGGGTACGACAGTCGCGGCCACGGCCGAAGGCTCGAACTCGGCAAGCTTCTGAGCCTGGGCGTCGAGGGCGCGGCCGAGGTGGAGCGGGAGCTTGGCCGGGAGCGGGAACTCTTGCAGCTTGGTGCCGGTGAACTCGTAGAAACGCTCCCATCCGGAGCTGGTGATACCACCGCCTTCACCCCGATTTCCCTTGTCGTGACTAACCTGCTTCAGCCAGAAACAAGCCGCCGAAGAATTGAGCACCCCCAACAACTCCAGATGCTCGTCCTCCCCGGCCCCCTCGGGTAGCTTGATCACGGGAGCGGACTGCTTGAACACCTTCCCGCCCCGGTCCAGCACGAAGTGGTTGTGCGTCGCCACGAACGCGAACGCAATGGACAGCGGGCTCCGGAAGCGGCGCGGGAAGAACATGCTGTGGTCGTACCAACGCAGCCCTCTCTGCTCCGGCGTCTCACCGAAGTCGACGCGTTGCCACAGCACAGTTCTGTTGGGCCACAGGAACTCGTGCTCACACTGATCCAGCTCGCGCGGCTCCCCGTCCGACGAGTAGGGGAAGAACGTCCGAGTCGGCGCTGTCAGGGCATAGTCCCGCAGCCCATCGCCCAGCACGACTGGGACACACCCGTTCGCCAGACCTCGGGTATGCGCAGCGGTGTACGGCAGATAGAAGGCGTCGTCCAGGCCCGTATGCGTGGTCCGGCCGCTCTCCAGCAGCACGTCCGACAACCTGCGGCGAATACGGTCGAAGTGCGCGAACAGCTCCGCCGCCCCACCGCCACTCACCGACCACGGATGCGCGGAGAAGGCAGCCGCTGCCGCGTCCTCCACCGAAACCCACTCCGACTCGCTCCCCGGCTTGCCCACCTGCTCGACGATCGCCCGCCACACGGCCCCCTGCGACGCGTCCTCCGGCTGCGCAGGCTCGCCCCGCACACCCAGCACCGCCCGCACCCTCCGCTCAGGACTGGGCACCCGGTTCCGCCCGACCAGAATCACCGTCGGCGTGCCGTGCCCCGGAATGAAGGCCCCCGAGGTGTCGATCACATGAGACAGCTCGACCCGGTTCCGGAAGACGACCTCGATCAGCTTCTTGCCGAACTCCCGCTTCATGAAGGAGTTCGCGGTGATCTGCCCCACGAACCCACCGCCGCCCAGCCGCCCGCCGGGCCCCTTCACCGCGAGCTCGAACATCCGCTGAGCGAACGGCACCGACAACGCGTACGTCCCCGCGCACGCGTCGTATGCCGCCCGGTAGTTCTCGTTCTCCTGCTTGTCTTTCACCGTGATGTACGGCGGGTTCCCCACCACCACGTGATACGACCCGCGCCCCAGAAGGTCCACCCGCTTCGCGTACTCCCACACGTCCTCCGTGGCGTACGCGTAGGTCTCCCCTTTCTCGCGCCCCACGACCGCCTCCGCGAACAGCGTGTCCAGGTCGGTCTGGATGCCCACCGCATCACGGCCGTGCAGCAGGGAGTCGCCCACGGCCACGTTGATGGGGAAAGGCGGCGCTTCCGCCAACCGCCGCGTGCCCGCAGCGCGCATCGCGGCAACCAGAAGGCGGAAGCGGGCGATGCTCGCGGCGAAGGGGTTTTTGTCGCAGCCGTGGACGGACTCCAGGACCCGGCGGACCAGCGTCCAGTCGTCCGTGCCGGGTTCCGCCTGGCGCCACTTGCCCAGCAGGCGGTGGAAGATGCCCAGCAGGAAGTGGCCGGAGCCGCACGCCGGGTCGATGGTGCGCAGGCCGCGGCGTTCGCGGCCGTCGGGGCCGGTCCAGACCGGGTTGAGGCCGAAGCCCTGGCCGTCGTCCACAACCGCCGGTTCCAGGGTCAGGTCGAGGATGAACTCCTCGACGAACTCCGGGGTTTGCAGCAGCGCGTACGTCTTGCGGGCATGCTCGCTGAGGTCCTGGTAGAGGTCGCCGAGGAAGCGGGTGTCCCACTCGGGGTCGGTGAAGTCGTAGCGGATCTCACCGTCCGCGCCCCAGCGGCGCCAGAACATCAGCAGTTCCGTCGCCGTCTCGTAGCCGGGGGTCAGACCCCACAGCGGGTTGTGCCGCTCGTCGAAGAGGCCGGCGGCGGTCTCGTTGGTGCTCGCCAGGTGGCGGAACGCCTCGATGAGCCAGTCGCGGTTGTTGTGCTGCGGGTAGGAGCGGAAGTGCGCCTCGTGCCGGGCCTCCGCCTCGGCGAGGCGTTCACCGGGGCCAGCGAGGTACGGCTCGTCGATGAGGCCGTTATCCTCGCAGAAGCGGACGAAGACGCAGCCCAGCACCCACGCCACCGCGGCCTGCGTGACGCGCTCGTCGCGCCAGGCCGGGTAGGACAGGGCGGTGCGCCGGGCCTCCTTGGCCTCGCGCCACTCGCGGTCCAGGCGGGTGCGGAACTCCTCCTCGGACTCGCTGCGGTCCCGCAGGTCGTCCTCCAGGTCGACGACCAGCTTCTTCAGGTCCTTGAGCAGGGCCGCCCGGTCCGTGCCCGTAGTCGTCACCGTCACTCTTCGCTTCCTTCTCCCTGCACCGCGTCAGCGCCCCACCGCGTCAGCCGCGGACCGGACCTCCCATCCTGCCGCACCCGTGCCCCCGTGCGGCGGCCCAGGGTCGTCGCGATCTGGGAAAAGCCGCCGCGGACCTCTTGATCGGCTCGTTAAAGTGATCGTCGTGACGGCCTCGACACCCTCCGCGACACAGCCGGCGCCTGCATTCGCGACGGCGAGCAGGAACCACTATCGCGCGGCCACGCTGGCCGCCGCCAAGGACCTGCGGATATCCGCCGACCATCTGGCCGGGTTGGCGGCGGAATGCGGCATCAAGGCCATCCTGGCCGACTTCCTGGGTTCCCGGCTCAACACGCGGAACCGGCTGGAGAACGCCGAAGTGGCCACCGTGAAGGGCACCCCGGGCAACCGGACGCGGAAGCCGCAGGAACACGGACACCTCCCCGAGCTGTGGGAACACCTCACCGCTGTCGCCCACCGCCGCCGGGGAGGCGGATCGGGCGCGCTGTTCACACAGCTCATCTGGAAGAACCCGTTCGCCGGCTGGGACATCGGTGACCGCTACTGCGACGGCACCACGATTACAGACGCCGCTCTCGACCGTCATCTGAAAGCCGCGTACGACCTCATCGCCGCGCACGAGCAGGCGAGCATCCTGGGGACGAGGTCCCACGCATGAGCCGTTCCCCCGTGCGGTTCGACACCGCCTGGCAGGCCGCCCTCGACCACGCCCAGCAGGCAGCGGCACAGTTCGGCATGGACGTCGTCGTCACCCGGGACGTGTTGGGCCGGGCCTGCCTCCTCATCGACGACCGGCGAAGCCCTCTCGCTCCCGATGACCCCGCCGTGGTGGCGCTCGCGGCCGCGTTCACCTCTGCCACGCGCCCTTTCACCGGGCTGGAACCCCTCCTCTTCGGCGACAAGCTCTTCGCGCCCGAGCTGTACTTCGACGCCGACGACCGCGTGGAGGTCACCCCCCGGCGGGCCACCGGAACCGGATCCGGCAGTGTGCATGTCCTGGAGCGGACCGTCATCGGCACCGACTGGGCACGGAGCACCCCCGCGCCCTCTGCCGGGGCCTCCCGCCGCCGGGACCGTAGGGTGGCGCTGTACGGCTTCAAGGGCGGGGTCGGGCGCACCACCGCCACTGCCGTCCTCGCCCGGTACCTGGCCGGAACGGGCCGCTGCGTGCTCGTGGTGGACCTCGACCTGGAGTCCCCGGGCGTGTCCAACCTGCTAGAGGACCCCGCCGGCATCCCCCTCCACGGCATCGTCGACCACCTGATAGAGGGCGGTGTCGGCAACGCCGACGACCTGGAGCTGGTGGCGCGCAGCTCCGCGCTGCCGTTCAGGGGCAACGGGGAGGTGTGGCTGGCGCCCGCGGGCGGCTCACCGCTGGAAGGGGAGCCGTACGACTACCTCGCCAAACTGAACCGCATCTACAGCGACCTCGCCGGGCTCAACCCCGGTGACGGCGACCGGCGTTTCGCCGCGCGACTTGAAGAGGCCATCGCCGCCTGCGAGGACCAGGTGACCGAGCTGTCGCGGCCACCGGACGTCGTCCTGCTGGACAGCAGGGCCGGCATGCACGACATCGCGGCGGTCACCCTGACCCATCTCAGCGGGCTCGCCCTGCTGTTCGCGGTGGACAACCCGTCCACCTGGGAGGGCTACAAGATGCTGTTCACGCAGTGGCAGCGGCGTCCGGCCCTGGCCCGGGAGCTGAGGGAGCGGCTGCGGATCGTGGCGGCCATGTTCCACTCCGCCGGGGACGCGAAACGGCTGCCCGCCCTGCGCGACCGCGCCCAGGAGCTGTTCGCCACGACGCTCTACGACCAGCTCGACACGGACGAGGACGGCACGGACGACGAGAGGGACGAGCTGTACCACCCTCCGCTGGAGGACGACGACGCGCCGCACGCGCCCATCCCCATCCTGTTCGGCAACGATCTGGTGGGGCTGGACCCCCTGCGCAGCCGGGACTGGCCCGAGCTGCCGTTCGTCGAGGCCGCGTACCGGACGTTCACGACTACGGTGGAGCGTCTGCTGCCGCCACCGCACCCCGCCCCGGAGCGTTCATGACCGCCGCACCGACCACGGACGAGTACCGCACCCTGATCACCAGGGCCCTCGGTGTCGCGCTCGACGCGGACACGGACAGCCCCGACCTGCGACGGCTGTTCACGCCGTCCAGCCACCGCCTCGCCCTCGATCCGGACGTGACCGTGGTCAGGGGAGCCCGTGGCACTGGCAAGACCTACTGGGCGAAGGCACTGACCGACCCCGAGCTGCGGGAGGTGGCCGCAAGGTCGTACATGATGCCGCGGCTGCGGCGGGTCAGGGTCACCACAGGGTTCACCACAGGAGGTGGCAGCGACACTCCGTACCCGAGCAAGCGCAAGATCGCCAGACTGCTGCGCGAGGTGGCCAGTCCTGAGGTCTTCGAGTTCTTCTGGTACTCGGTCGTCATGATGGCGCTCGGTGTACCGGAGATCGCGAGCATCCCCGACTGGGCCGACCGCATCCGATGGGCCGCGGAGAACGAGGACGCCTACGAGGACGCCCTGCGCAAGGCCGACCGGGAAGCCAGGGACAGCGGGGAGACGCGCGTGCTGCTCTTCGACGCCCTGGATCATCTCCACGCGGACCGGTCGACGGCCGACCGGCTGGTGTCGGCGCTGTTCCAGGTGGCACTGGAGCTGCGGCTGACCACGGGGGCGCTGCGCGCCAAGATCTTCGTACGCCCGGACATGTATGACAGCGCGCCCAAGAGGTTCCCGGACGCCTCCAAGCTCGGGGCGAACGCGGCCGACCTGGAATGGAGCCGGGAGAACCTCTACGGGCTTCTCTTCCACCGGCTGGGCAACGATCCAAGCGCCGAGGCGGAGAAGTTCCGGGCCCAGTACGGCGAGTGGCGGGTGGAGGGCGAGGGGCGGTTCATCGCGCCGGTCGACGTGATCGCCGACGAGAAGTGCCAGGAAAAGGTCTTCGTCTCGCTGGCCGGGCCGTACATGGGCACCGACCGGCGCAAGGGCCACACCTTCACCTGGGTTCCGAACCACCTCCAGGACGGCAAAGGACGGGTGAGCCCGAGGACCTGGCTGCTCGCCCTACGCTCGGCCGCGGCCCTGACGACGGAACGGTATGCCGGACACCCGTACCCGCTGCACTACGAGGCGATCCGGGAAAGTCTGCACGAGGCATCGCGGGTCCGAGTGGAAGAGCTGACTGAGGACATCGCCTGGGCCGCTGCCGCCATCGAGCAACTCGAGGGCGGGCAGGTGCCGATGGAGCCGTCACACGTCCGTCAGTGCTGGGAGCGGGGCGGGCTCGCCGAAACGCTGCGCCGGATGCGGGAGGACGACGGCGAGAGCAGCGGTCCCCGTGACGCCGGTGACCCACTCGCACTGATAGAGGAACTGGTGGATCTCGGCGTCCTTACCGAACGCACCAGCGGCGCCCTCGACCTCCCCGACGTGTACCGGCTGGCGTTCAACATCGGTCGCAAGGGCGGGGTGCCCCGCAAGTCCTGAGGCGTCGGCCGGCGCTGGCCGGCCGCCGCTCAGCCCGTGTCGGCCAACACTCGCAGCGAGTCCAGGAACTCCTTGTCCAGGTGCGCCCGTTCGCCGTCGCCGCCGATCACCTCCACCGTCCGGCCGTCCAGCTTCGGCTCCTGCGCACGTGTCTCGACCGTGCTCAGCAGCCACAGGCCGTGCGGGGCGTCGGCGGGGCGGCGGGCCGCGCTCTGGAGCCGGACCAGGAAGGCGTGACCGCCCTCGTCCCAATACCGGGCGACCAGGCCAGAGTCGTGGAGGAACAGCACGGTGCGCGGCGCGTCGGCGCGGGCCAGTACCGCCTCCTCCACGCGCTGCCAGACCACCCGGACGAAGGACGCCAACCCCGGCTTGATGTTGCCGGGAGTGGAAAGGCTGTCGGCGCGCAGGACCTTCTGCCAGTCCTGTCCCTTCTCTGCGGCCAGGGCGCGGAAGGCGGTGAGGAACACGGCCGACAGGTCCACGGCCTCGACTGGGAAAGCGGCCGCGACGGTCTCCGCCGCTCCAGCGAACGCGTTCGCCTTCACTGTGAGGGCGAGGAAACCGCCCCGCTCCGCAACGGCGGCAAGCCGCTCCCGAAGCGGGCCGTGCGGGTCCTCCCTGTCGGCCCGGGTGACGGGGGTGGGCGGCTGGTAACTGGTGAGGGCGCCGGTGGAGCTCCACGGGCCCCGCGACTCCGGTGCCCTGGGGACGAACTTCTCCGCCTCGTCGTCGTAGACGAGGTCGAAGCGCGCCCCTTCCAGGGCGTCCAGCAGTTCCACATGGGTGGGTTCCCGGGAACCCGACACCAGGTCCAGGCCCGGAAAACGTGCGCGCAGCCGCGCCACCAGCTCGGCGACGGTGATCCCCCGGTCCCGGCGGACGCCCGCGCCCGCCTGGGAGATGCGCAGCGCCCGCTCGAGGCTCAGGTCACGCGGATATAGCTCCAGCCGGGGCGTGGCCGCGACACCGGGGGCCGTCGCCGCGGCGAGGGACACCAGACGGGTGTCGGCGAGCGGGGCCAGACCGTCGGGCGCGGCCACGGAGCGCAGGACGCGCAGGACCTCACCGCGGCCGGGCAGCGGGTCCTGCCGTGCCAGTCGTTCGGCGGCCTGGCCGAGGAGCGCCGCGTAGTCCGCCAGCTCTCGCGGGCTTGGGTCGTCTGAGCCCGGCAGGGACTCAGCGGCGAGCAGGACGGTCTCACCGCGCCGGTGCACGTCGAACCGGGGTTCGTGCTGCCCGTCGGGATCCTCATCCGGTCGTTCGGTGGTCTCCGCGTCGGCCGCGGCCCGGACGCTCGCCAGGGCCCGGGCGAGCGTCCGCTCGGGCGTGTCCGACCCCGCGCCGTGGCGGGCGCGGAGTTCGGCCGCGGCCTCGGTGGCGGTCATCACCCGGCCGACGGACTGGATGATCTCGGTCAGCTCGGCGCGGACCGGCTCCAGCCAGTCCGTCTCCGCCCACCTCCTGATCTCGTTGCGGTGGTGCCGGGAGACGGAGGTCTGCTTGATGCCCAGGTGGTCGGCGATCCGGGCCTGCACGGGCCAGGCGCCGAGCGGGGAGAGTCCGCCGTCGTCCGGGGGCAGGCCCAGGGTGAGGCGTACGACGTCGGCGCGGTGGGAGCCTTTGCGGCCCGGCTCGGGGGCGAGGAGCGCCGCCATGTCGTCTATCGACAGGATGCGGGCCTCGCCGTCGCCGACGGCGGACTGCTTCGGGGCGGCGGCGTCCGGCGTCTGCCTGCGGGGTGCGTACGGCGCAGCCGGGCGCAGCGCGGTGGCCCACTGCCTGCGGCGCCGGTTGAGTTCCTTGCGGACGAGGTTTCCCGAGCCGCGCGCCTTGGAGATGGTGTACGGCTGGATGTCCAGCAGCTGGCCGACCGTTGTAGCGCCCAGTTGGCCAGCCACCGACACGGCACGCGGGGAGAGGCCGGCGGCGTCCAGCGGCGTCGTCAGGTCAGCCGCCGCGGCGGCGCGGTCGCGGGCCTTCTCCGGATCGTCGGACGAGGTGCCCACGGTGGAGGGGGTAGTGGCGGGGGCGGTCGCGTCGGCCGCGCGGAACACCTCCCGCCAGGCGTCCCACATCTGCCGCAGCGTGTCGAAGCGCTGCTCGGTGTCCCGGTGCAGCGCACGTTGGAAGAAGTCCGTGAGTCCCTCGCGCAGCGCGGGCTCGAACAGCTCAGTGGCAACGCGGAGTTCGGCGGACTCGTTCGTCAGCGGGTCGAGCTGCCCCTCACCCCACAGCGGGCGCTCCCCGCTCGCCATCTCGTGGAGGGTGACCGCGGCCGCGTACCGCTCGGCGTGGTCGTCGTAGTGAGCGCGGCGCATCGAGCCGAGGAACGGGTCGAGGTAGCCGCGCGTGCCGGCCTTCACGTCCCGGTCGGAGGCGTCCGTCAGGGAGAAGTCGAACAGCTTGAGCTGCCGGGTGCGGTCCTTGCGGCGCTGGATGCCGAAGTTATCCGGCTTGATGTCACGGTGGCGCACGCCCTGCGCGGCGAGCTGGTCCAGGGCGCGGAACAAGTCGTCCGCGAAGCGCTCCAGGTCGTGGTAGCTGAGCTTCCCCTTGCCGCGCAGCCGCTCGCCAAGCGACTGCTCACCGGCGTACTCCAGCTCCAGGACGGTCCGCCTACCGAGCTCCCGCAGCCCCTCGCCGCGCAGCTGGACGACGGAGCCGCCGCCGACCTTGCGCAGCGCCCGTTCCTCGGCGCGCAGCCGTCCCGCCTTCTCCTCGTCGAGGGCGACCTTGAAGACGTGCTCGTCGATCTGGGTGCGGCCGTCCTCGTCCTCGGTGGCCCGCTCCACGAGCAGGGCGCGGGCGGTGGCGCCGGTGCCGAGGACCCGGCGTACCGTCCACTCGGCGTCCAGCGCCTGCCCCGGCACCGCTTCGAGCGGGTCGACGCAGGCCGCCGCCGGTGAGTCGGGCAGGACACTGGCGCGTTCGGCTTCGTCCAGCAGGTCCAGGAACGCCTCGGCCGAGCCCAGGCGCTCGTCGACGTCGGCACGGGACGCCCGGAAGACCAGGTCGTCGAGGGCGTCGGGCAGACCGTCGGCCACCGCGAACAGGCGCAGGCCCCCGTCGCTGCGGAGCCGTTCGGCGAGGTCGCTGCGCTGGGTTGCCGGCGGGCGGCCGGTGAGGATCAGGTAGGCGAGCGCGCCGAGCCCGAAGATGTCCAGGTCGGCGGGGTCGGCGTACGGCTGGTCCGACTCGGGGGCGAGGTAGACGCGGGCCGCGTCCTCGATCAGGGCGACGTCGAGGGCGGAGCCGCCGATGGAGCGGAAGAACGTGGCGTTGCTGTCGAAGTCCCGCGCCGCGGTCTGCCAGTCGGTGATCCGCAACTCGGGAGCCGTACCGTCGGCGCGGAACGACACATAGACGGAGCGGGCCGCTAGCGCCCGGTGGTAGAGGGAGCGGTTGTGCGCGTAGCGGACCGCCTCGGCGAGCTGCCGGACCAGGTCCAGGCGGATCTCGGGCGTGAGTCTGCCGCCGTAGGTGTCCAGGTACTGGTCGAGGCGCAGATCGCCGTGCCGGTGGCGGAAGAGGATCGCCGGTCCGCCCTGGTGCTCGCGGAAGTCGAGCGCGTCGACGATCCCACGGTGGGTGATGCCCTGCAGCACCTGGTACTCGCGGCGCGCGGCGCGCTCGGTGGCCCTGCGGGCCGCCTCCGTCGCCATCTGGCTTACCAGATAGATGCGGACCCGGCCCTCCTCGTGGACAAGGCCGTCGTCCCGGGTGGCCAGGCGATCCTCCCAGGACGGCCCGGCGTCCAGCGGGTGCGGCTCCATCTTCCAGGCGTCGCCGAAGCGGAGGTGGGCCGCGGACTGGCGGATCCCGATCGCCTTGAGCAGCTGCGGCAGGGTGTGCCGGGAGAACTCCGGCGTGATGCGCCGGTCGGGACGGTCCGGGGGCAGGCCGAGGAAGTCCTGCCAGATCCGCTTCAGGCCGCTGCCGCCGTCGTCACGGCCGTAGACCTTGATCTGCTGGACCTCGTCCAGATGGCTTTCCAGGTCGGGCGACGACAGGAACACAGCGGGCTCGACGCGCGGGACCACCCGCTCGGACAGGCCCAGCTTGCGGGCCGCCCACTGGAGCTGGCTCTTCAGCTCCTTGGACTTCAGGTCGGTCAGGTGCAGCGGGTTGTTGATGGTCCGCATGCGGTCGGGTCCCTGGAAGTTCCAGGTCGACCCGGTGTTGCGGAGCTGCCCCGGATGCCCCTTGATCTCGATCAGGAAAAGGCCGGCGGGAACGGCGACCAGCAGATCGCACTCGTTGACGCGGCCGGACATCGCGGTGAAGGAGAAGGTGGCCCAGGCGCGGAACGGCTCGGCCTGCGGCATGAGCCCCCGCACATGGTCCAGCGCGTCCTGCTCCCACGGGTACGGCGAGGGACGCTCCTGGAACCACTGCCGGGCGGGGCGCGGCGGGCCCGGCTTGGGTACGCCGGGCCTCGGTGCCGACGCGCCTGACTGAGCTGTCACCGTCCGCCCTCCCCAGGCTTGCCTCACGGACCACGATGCAAAAGTGCCTGGTCGAGACTATCGTGCGCGGAACCGGCCGGAAGCAGACTGAGCGGGAGCGGGACTGGACCGGCTGCCGCCCGGCGCAAAAGAGTCGCCATCCGGAAGGTCCGATGCGGCTGGGTATCATCGACCCGGATACGCTATCTCCCCAAGAACCAGCCTCGATGCCCCGCTCGGGCTGCTGTGTGCCGCGGGTGGCCGACCAACGGCACAATCGAACGAAGCGGGACAGTTCCGTTGTTCCTTCAGGTCGGTTACATGTTGTGACCGATGACCACACCAGGGCCTTTCAGCGAACTCCCAGCGGGCGATCCGCAACTCCCTTGCAACAGAGGAGCTGGGAGAAGTAAATGTGCCGGTGGTGCAGTTCGCGAAGCCCCTGTCCGTGCGGGTGACCTTAGCAGCGTCACGCAGGCGTGCTTCTAGGCGCCGAGACTGGACAACGATGTCCTCGTCGTACATGTCGGTGAGCAGCGCGGTGGTGACGAGGACGCGGTCTTTCCCGTAACCGCACAGGGAAGCTAGTCGGGCTCGACAGCCCCCTTGTCGACAGCACGGGCGAGGAACGCTGTGCCGTCACCGTCACGCATTGCGCGGCCCAACTGGGCCGTTGGTGCGCTCCGTTCCTTAGAATCAAAACTGCCCCCAGCATGAGGCCGATGATGCCCCCGGCGGTGGCCCAGTGTTGTCGCGCAATTGGAAAACAGCTGCGATCAGGCTGCCGAGTACTGCCCCGACGAGACCGTAGCCGAGCCACCGGAACAAGCCACGCATCAGTATCTCCTCCTACTCCCAGTGGACGGTGTCGGCGTCCAGGGCTCCGTACCCGCCCTCCAGGTCCTGTTGACCCAGCGCCTGGGCTGGGGGCCCGGCCCTCGCTCTGCTTCGGCTGTCGTGGAAGCCGCCTGGCCAATCGCCACGTGGCTTCAGCCGAGGGCTGGTCGTGGCATTGAGGTGGGAGGTCAATGACGCACTGGCCTGGGGCCCTCAGGTGATGGGAGACGCGAGCGAGTCGGATAAGCCGCGTCTCCCGACAAGGTCAGTGGTCAGCCTTCCTTCTGTGGTTGGCGACGCTCCCCGGCGCACCTCGATACTCGCACTCGGGACACACTTCCCATATCCCCTGGGCCTCTGCCTCGTCGACGACGGAGATGCTCGAGTTGAAGCCGTGGTGCACTAGGAGCCGGACGACGGAGTTCCCGTAGCGCGTAGCCAGCACGGCTGCTTCTGCGATCTTGTCGTGGCCTTGCCGGAAGTAGGCGCCTTGGCCTGTTGACAGCCCACACCCGCACCAGCATCTGCCAGTTGCCGCCGGTTGGTTCTGCCCATTAGTGAAAGTCATAGCCCAAAGTTAGGCAGTCTCCTCGCAGGGTGATGCAAAGTTCATGGAACTGGGCTGGACTTCGGTTCTGTTGACGACCGGCGGCCCGTTCGGCCGGGGTACCGAAGCGGCTGGGCGACGTCGGGTCCGCCTGAACAACACCAGTTCTGCCGGTCCGACCGGCAGGCTAGGGTTCGTACGAGATGCGGGAGCTGAATCGCGCGATCTGAGAATCTGCCGTGGATGCCCCAGCTGGGCCGTCCGAGGCGGCCGGCAGCAGCCGCGAATGACTAACAACGACCAGGAGGGCGCGACAGTCGGACACCCTCCTGGAGAAGCCCCACGCGCCGGACGGCGGAGCCAAAACTGGCCTGCGACCGTGGACCAACTGTGGACTCCGTCCAGCCCCCTTGCATGACGCAAGACTTTGACCAGCAACGATGCTGGATCCCCAAACGCCCTCCGGAGCCGTGTGCACAGGTTCGAATCCTGCCGGGGACTCGAACCTACGGCCAACCACCAACTGGGCCATTCCTGCGACTTGACGGCCAATCACCTCTGATCAGCAACCAGGGCGGAGCTCGCGGCCACTGGCGGCCATGGCCTGCTCCGCCCAGCCGCCGTCTTCGTAGGCCTCGAAGTCCACCCCGCTCATGAGCAGGGCGGCCCGCTGACGATGTTCCTGCGGACGTGTCCTATTGGGCGTCCCATGGCAACACGAAGGACTCCGTATCGCGCTCATCGGCGCCCTACTGCGCTCCCGTTTGGGGAGTGCCCCCTCTGCGGAGCGGCGCCAAGGGGCATTGCCCAGGCTTTACCGGACGGCGAGCACACCAACGCACGCATGCACGGCACGCCGACCTCGGGCGTATAGGTCCTCGACCATCCCGGCCGCCCCGCCACCCCCGTCCCATGGGGAGCACTCCACCTCGCTCCCTTGGCCAAAGGTCGGCCAGAACCCGCCAAGGGGCATTTAGACCTCTCGATGGCCGCTACATCAACATCATCCCGGGTGACCTCGCCGCCCACCGGTTGACGACAACGCGCAACCTCCCCATACCGCGCCCCACATCCACCCAACCGGGCGACGGACAAATCGCCCCCGATTGACACCACTTGAGGCTGGGAGCAAGAGCGCTCCCAGAGGGCTCCCCGTTCGCTCCCACCGCAAAAACGACAAAGGCCGCTTCCGTTACTCACGGAAACGGCCTTCGACCTGCGGATTCGCAAGTCGGGACGACAGGATTTGAACCTGCGACCCCTTGACCCCCAGTCAAGTGCGCTACCAAGCTGCGCCACGTCCCGGTGCTTGATCGGCTGGGGGTTTCCCCGGCTGACCGCGCACGAGAACAATACCGCACTTCGGGTGGTGGCTGCTCACGCCCCGGGGTTCGACAGGGCCGGTAGTCAAGCGAGCACACGCTGTCACGACTGCTCGGGGGGTGCCTCCTCCAGGAGGTAGCGGGCGCCCGGGCCGGACTGGGCGGCGGTGTCGGCGGGGTTGTACAGGCGGCACCTGGTCAGTGACAGGCAGCCGCAGCCGATGCAGCCGGTGAGGCGGGTGCGTAGCCGCTCCAGGTCGGCGATCTGGGCGTCGATGCGGCGTTGCCAGGCGCGGGCGACCTGGGCCCATTCGGTGGCGTTGGGGGTGCGCTCGGCGGGCAGCTCCGCCAGGGCCGCGCGGGCTTCGTCCAGGGTGAGGCCGACCTGCTGCGCGGCGCGAATGAAGGCGACGCGGCGCAGAGTGGCGCGCTTGTAGCGGCGCTGGCCGCCCGCGGTGCGCTCGGAGTGGATCAGGTCCAGCTCCTCGTAGTAGCGCAGAGCCGAGGCGGCCAGGCCGCTGCGGGCGGCGAGTTCGCCGATGGTCAGCCGGTCGTGGGCGTTGGGCGACATGAGGCCGACGATAGCCGGTGAGCGCCGCTTGACTTCAAGCGAGCTTGAAGTTGCACGCTCATCGCATGACTTCCACCAGCAGTGTTCATGACTTCGCGGATCTTTCCGGGCTGATGTCGCTGATGACCGGCGACGAGAAGCACGGCCCGGCCGCCACCTCCACGCTCGACGTGCTGTGGGTGCTCTACGACCGGGTGCTGCGGGTCACCCCGCAGACCGCCGACGCCCCCGACCGGGACCGTTTCCTGCTCTCCAAGGGGCACGGCCCGATGGCCTACTACGCCGTGCTCGCCGCCAAGGGGTACATCCCGCAGGAATGGCTGCCGGGCTTCGGGGCGTACGAGTCGCGGCTCGGGTACCACCCGGACCGGACGCTCGTCCCCGGCGTCGAGATCGGGTCCGGTTCGCTCGGGCACGGGCTGCCGCTCGCGGTCGGCACCGCGCTCGGGCTGAAGGCGCGGGGGCTGTACCACCCCCGCACCTGGGTGCTGGTCGGTGACGCCGAGATGGACGAGGGCAGCAACCACGAGGCGGTCGCCTTCGCGGGCGCGGTGGGCCTGGAGGGGCTGCATGTGGTGGCCGTCGACAACTCCTCGGCCACCTACGGCTGGCGCGGCGGGCTCGCTTCGCGCTTCGCGGCGGAAGGCTGGTCGACGCTCACCGTCGACGGGCGCGACCACGAGGCGCTGTACGAGGCGTTCACCACCCCGCACCCCGGCCGACCGCACGCCGTCGTGGCCCGCGTTGAGCCCAAGGACGCCTGACCGCGTCCGTTGCCAGCAAACCCCGTTGCCAGCAAACACACTGCCCGCAAAGCCTGTTGATCGGACATCAGTTATGGACACCATGCGTGAACGATTCGCCGCCGTCGCCACCCGCCTTCTCGACGAGGACCCCCGGCTGGCACTGGCCCTCGCGGTCATCTCCGCCGACCGGTTCAAGGACGCGGCCCGCGCCCACCCCGACCGGGTGATCGACGTGGGTATCCGCGAGCAGTTGCTGGTGGGGGTGACCGGTGGGCTGGCACTCGCCGGGATGCGGCCCATCGCGCACACCTTCGCCAGCTTCCTGGTCGAGCGACCCTTCGAGCAGGTCAAGCTTGACCTCGGCCACCAGGGCGTCGGGGCGGTGCTGGTGAGCTCGGGCGGCTCGTACGACATCGCGTCCGGCGGGCGTACCCACCAGGCGCCCGGCGATGTGGCGCTGCTCGACACGCTGGACGGCTGGACGGTGCATGTACCGGGTCATCCGGACGAGGCCGAGGCACTGCTACGGCATGCCGCCGCGGACGGTGACAACCGCGTCTACCTGCGGCTGAGCGACCAGTCCAACCGTGAACCGCTGCCGGTCTCCCCCGGCCGTCTCCGGTTGCTGCGTGCGGGGCGGTCAGGCGTGGTGCTGGCGGTCGGGCCCATGCTGGACGCCGTGCTGGAGGCGGTCGAGGGGCTGGATGTGACCGTGTTGTACGCCTCCACGGTGCGGCCGTTCGACGCGCACACGCTGCGCGCGGAGGTGCGGAGCGCCGAGGCGGCGGACGTGGTGCTGGTGGAGCCGTATCTGGCCGGCTCGTCCGTGTCGTACGTCGCCGAGGCGCTGGCCGATGTGCCGCACCGCGTCCTGGGCCTGGGCACCGCTCGCGAGGAGCTCCGCCGCTATGGCACCTGGCAGGAGCACGTCGCCGCGCACGGGCTGGACGCGGGAGGGCTGCGTAAGAGGATCACTGGGTTCTTGCGGTGAGGCCGGGCGGCCGCGGTCTCGCCGGCGGCGCGCGTCCCGCGGCGGCGGGACTGCGGTCGTCAGCTGCGGCCCCGAAAGCCGCTGCGGTGGGACGGCGGTCACAGCCGCGGCCCCGAAAGCCACGGCGGCGGACGGCGGCGGGGCGCGGCCCCATCAGTGGCAGCCCCACCCACCAGGGAGCACGCAGCCCTCGTACCGGCGCGCCGCCACACACAGCGGGGGCCGCGCCTCTCAGCGGCTCCGTCCCCGTGGCTTGAGCGGCACGGATGGGAGTGTGGGGGCGGGGATCGGCGGCCCGGCGTAGCCGTGAACCGTGCCGTAGTCCCGCTCCGGCGCCGTCATCCAGGCCTCGCGGGCGGCGGCGATCTCGTCCCCGGTGCGCCCGACGAAGTTCCACCACATGACGATCTTCTCCTCGAACGGCTCGCCGCCCAGCAGTACGAGGTCGGTCGCGGTGTCGGCGCGTAGTGGCAGCCCCGTTCGGCCGCAGCCAAGGTAGAGCAGGGAGCCGGGCACGAGCGGTACGTCGTCCACGATCGCGCCTCCCGACATCGTGAGCGCCGCGTACTCGAAGGACGGATCGAGCGGCAGCGTCACATCGGCGCCCGCGTCCAGCAGCAGGTCAGCGCCGACCAGCGGGGAGAACGTACGGCCGGGTGAGACGGCGCCGGCCAGCTCGCCCATGATGACGGTGGCCCTAAGGCCCGGCGCGGTGACCACGGGGAGTGCGGTGTGGTGGTCGAAGGCGGGCTCGGTGGCGCGGTGGGCGTCGGGGAGCGCGACCCACAGTTGCGCGCCGTGCAGGAAGCGGGCGTGTTCGCGCGGGGACTCCTCGGAGTGCGCTATGCCCCGCCCCGCGGTCATCAGGCCCAGCTCGCCGGGGCGTACGGTTTGCAGGCTGCCGAGGCTGTCGCGGTGCAGCACCTCGCCTGCGCGCAGCCAACTGACCGTCTGGAGGCCGATGTGCGGATGCGGCGGAACCTGCATACCCGGTTCCTTGGCGATGTCGTCGGGGCCGTAGTGGTCGACGAAACACCAAGCGCCGATCATGCGCCTGCCCAAGTTGGGCAGCAGTCGCCGCACTTCGGTGCTCTCGCCCAGCGACACCTGCCGCCCAGTGAGGAGTTCGCGTACCGGCTCGGCCGCGACGGCGGCGCGCCCACCGCACACCGACATCTGGGGCCTGAGGTCCAGATTGCTCATGCTGCCCTCCGCGGAGTGGTTCACGGCCGGACTACGGGACGACGGTGACCGGCCAGCGGGCGGCCTTGACCAGCCGGACCGCCAGCGAGCCGATGATGCGGTGGCCGGCCTGTTCCGAGGCGCCGACGACCACGGCGTCGGCGCGCAGTTCGTCGGCGGCCTGGGACAGGCCGGTGAACGGGTCCCCGGCGAAGGTGTGGAACTCCCAGCGCAGCGTGGCCGTCTCGCCCATCCGCTCGATCGCCTCCCGCACCTGCGCGACGATCTCCTCCGCGACCTGCGAGGTGGCCTCGGCCATCGGCACGCCGAGACCGGCCGAGCTGGCCATGACCATGGGCTGTACGTACACCATGGCGAGCAGGGACCGCTGCCGCCTGGCGAGGCCCGCGGCGTAGGCCGCCGCGCGCCAGGAGGACTCCGAGCCGTCGACTCCGACCACTATCACCTTCGGACCGTCCGTACCCAGCTCGAACGCCGACCCGGTGTTGTTCTCCGTCACACCTTGAGCGTAGTCGGGCCGGAACGTTCCGCCGGGCCGGGGCCGGTACGGCGTCGGCCCGGCCCTCCGGCGTGCGGCCTCACTACGCCGCGCGGCCCCGCCCGACACCAGCACACACCCCAGCGCTTTGTGAACCCTTGGCCAACGCGCCGCTTGCCGAACCGTTGCTGTTCGCCCCACCGTACTCACCAGTCGCTAGCGTGCGCCTGCCTTTCCGCGGCCCCGCGGATCTGGCGGGGCACACCACCGTCTCCGGGTCCGCGCCAACGGTTGGGCAACCACCCCATCTAGCAGGAGGCACTTGTGATCGCTCGTCGATCGACCGCCGCGGCCATGGTCGCGGCAACGGCTCTGTTCCTCGGTGGCCTCGCACAGCCCGCGGTGGCGCAGCCGGCACGGAGCGCGGCCAGCGGAACCGGCGGTTCGCTCTCCGTCTTCGCCTGGAACGTCGACCTCGCCACGGCCGTGGTCGACTCGGTGGAGAGCGAGAAGGCCGCCGAGCGCACCCCGGTGGTCGAGTCGGTGATCCGCCAGCACAACGCCGATGTCGTGGTGCTGGACGAGCTGTTCAACCACGCCTCGACCGACGACATCACCGCCAGGCTCGCCGACCTCTACCCGTACCGGACACCGGTGGTCGGCCAGGTCTGCTCCGGCGGCGGCTGGAACGGCATCAGTGGCAACTGCTCCAACTCCCCCTTCGTCATCAACGGCGGGACGATGATCCTGTCCAAGTACCCGATCACGGCTCAGTACGCCCATGTGTTCACCAACTCCACTTCGGGCACCTGGGACTACAACGCCAACAAGGGCGCGGCGCTGGCCCAGATCGACAAGGACGGCAGCAAGACCTGGGTGGTGGGCACACATCTGCAGGCCGACCAGTCGAACACCTCGACCGACACCACGCAGGCCACCCGGCTCGCCCAACTCGGCGAGATCCGCGACTGGGCCGACGGCATCGTGGGCTCCAACGGACCGGTGCTCATCGGCGGCGACCTGAACGTCGAGTACTACCACGGCCAGGCACGCGGCGACTACGCCAACGCCCAGGCCGCGGTGGGCGGTGTGCTCGGTACCCCGGCCGGCGATCCGTCACAGACGCTGACCACCATCGACTGCAAGGTGTCGGCGTGGTGCCAGTACATGGCGGGCGTCGAGAGCTTCCCCACCGACTACACCGATGATGTGGACTACCTCGGCTACCTCAACGCACCGGGACGGCCCACCCCGGCGGCGCTGCCCGACGTCGCCGTCGGCTTCGACCCGCAGAGCGGCTGGACGCAGGGGCAGACCGACACCAACGCGCCCAGCGACCACTACCCCGTCGAGGCCACGTTCCAGCTGAACTGACGCCCGACAGCCGGTGGTACCGCCGGCCGACGGTCAACTGGTCGCCCACTTACGCGGGTTACGCGTCCTCGTATGAGGCGGCCAGTTGGCCTGGCGCCGCCTGCCGCCAGGAGTCCAGCAGGATGGCACGCAGTTCCTCGACGTCGTCCACGGCGGCGAGCCGGACCCGCACCCAGGCGAAGTTGTCGTCATGGCCGCGGCGTATGAAGAACTTCTCCGGCTCCGCGGCGATCAGCTCGGCCCGTTCATGCATCGGGCACTTGACGCTGATGGAGGCGTCGTCCTCGGCGAGCCACGCGAAGGACCTCCCGCGCACCCGGAAGGACGGCATGCCCCAGGCCAGCTTCTCCACCGCCTCCGGCAGGGAGAGCGCGATTCTCCGTACATCGTCGGCGTCGGCCATCTCGGTCCTCCGTTCCCACCGTTCACCACCGACCGTAGTGCCCACCACTGACAATGGCCGCCGACGGCGCTCCCGTGCGCCGCCCAAGCGCCCGCAGCCACTTTCCGCACTACCGGCGCGGTACGGCGCGACCCCGCGCGCTCCCCGCGGCTGGCGCCCCCGGCAGCCATGAGCGGGCACACTGGACCACATCGTTCTTCGCACCTCCGAGGACGGCCCTCGTGTCCGCACCGCCGAAGCTCCCGCCCCCCGACCCGTACCGCTCGCCGCTGACCGGGTGGACGCGGGCGCACTGGGAGGCGGTGGCCGACCGGTTGCTGGACGCGCTCGTGCCGTACGCGACGCCGGGCTGGGCGCGGTACTGCCTGCCGGGGCGGGCGAGTTGCTCCGGGCACGCCTCGGACGGTCTGGAAGGGTACGCACGGTCATTTCTGCTGGCCTCCTTCCGCATCGCGGGCGCCGACGGCCAAGTGGACCAGCGCCTGACAGAACGCTACGCGCGGGGTCTGACAACGGGCACCGACCGCCGCAGCGGCGAGGCCTGGCCGCCGATCGGCGATCGCGCGCAGCCCATGGTGGAGGCGGCCTCGATCGCCGTCGCGCTGCACGAGACGCGCCGTTGGATCTGGGACCGGTTGGACTCGCCGGTCCAGCAGCGGGTGGTCGACTGGCTCTCCGGAATCATCGGAAAGCGCACGCACGACAACAACTGGCGGCTGTTCCAGGTGGTTTGCGAGGAGTTCCTGGCGTCGGTGGGCGCCGGGTACCGCCAGTCGGACATCGACGGCGGCCTGGCACGGATCGAGGACTGGTACGTCGGCGACGGCTGGTACACCGACGGCGACGGCCGCAACTTCGACTACTACAACGGCTGGGCGCTGCACCTGTATCCGCTGCTGTGGGCCCGCATCGCCGGTGACCGGGCCGAAGCCGCGCGGGTAGCCGCCTACCGGGCCCGGCTGCGCCGGTTCCTGCTGGGCTACCAGCACTTCTTCGGTGCCGACGGCGCTCCCGTGCACCAGGGCCGGTCCCTCACCTACCGCTTCGCGACCGTGGCGCCGGTGTGGCTGGGCGCGCTCGCCGACGCCACGCCGCTGCCCCCGGGCCGCACCCGCCGCCTCGCCTCCGGCGTGCTGCGGCACTTCACCGAGCGCGAAGTTCCCGACGAACGCGGCCTGTTGAGTCTCGGCTGGTACGAACCGTTCCTTCCGGTCACCCAGGACTACTCCGGCCCGGCGTCACCGTACTGGGCGGCCAAGGGCTTCCTCGGGCTGCTGCTTCCCCCGGACCACCCGGTGTGGACCGCGCGCGAACTGCCGCTGCCCATCGAGGAGTCGGACCAGTGCGTGGCGCTGCCCGCGCCCGGCTGGCTGCTGCACGGCACCCGTGGCGACGGCATCGTGCGGCTGCTCAACCACGGCAGCGACCACGCGACGCCAGGTCTGGCCGACGATCCGCACTATGTGAGGTTCGGCTACTCCTCGCGTACCGCGCCGCAGACCGCGTCGCACGCCCGGGCGGCGCGGCTCGACGGCCATCTGGCGCTGGTGGCCGCCGACGGCACCGCCTCCCGTCGCACCGTCATCCATCCGCTGGGCGTTTCACGCTCCCGCGCCGCCTCCTGGTACGCGGCGCGGCTGCCGGGTGACGGGACCGAGTACCGCGTCGAGACCACCGCCCTGCCGCACCAGGGCCTGGAGGTGCGCGTGCACCGGGTCGAGGCGCCCGCGGGGGTCACCGTCCGCGAGGGCGGTCACGCGATCGCCGGGACCCGGCCGCCGACGGCCGAGACGGGGGACGGCTGGGCGCTGGTACGCCGCGCCGACGGTCTGGTCAGCGCCGTCGTGGGACTGTACGGCTGGTGTGGCGGGCATGTCGCCCACCACACCGACGCCAACGCGTTCGGCCCGTGTTCGGCTGTCCCGTACCTCACCTCGGCACCGCACCCCGGCGGTCGCAGCATTCATGTCACGCTGGTCGCGCTGTCCGGCAACCCGGTGCGGGCGGCCGAGCTGTGCGGGGTCGCGGCCGCCGAGGTGGTGGACGGCGCGGTCGCCATCCGATTCACCGACGGTACCGAGCTGTACGCATGACGTACCGTCAACCAGCCTCGTTCGGAGCCAGTTCGACAGGCGCGGACGCCGGTGCGGCAAGGGCGGCGGGCGACGGTACGGCGACCGGGCGCCACCAGGGCTCCAGGGGCAGTTCGCCGCTCGGCTCGAAGGGCCTTCCGGGTGGCGGCAGGGCCACCGAGGCACCGGCCGCGAGCGCGGCGGCGAGGGTGCGTTCCGCGGGCTCCTCCCAGGGGTGCGGGGCGAGGTTGAACGTGCCCCAGTGAATGGGTAGCAGGGCACCGCGCAACGTCCCGGCGGACAGGTCGGCGTGTGCCCGCAACCCCTCCTCCGGGGTCATGTGGATGTCCGGCCAGAAGTCGCTGTACGCACCGATCTGGATCATCGCCGCATCGAAGGGGCCGTACTCGGCGCCTATATCGGCGAAGCCGGGGAAATATCCGGTGTCGCCGCTGTGGTAGATCCGGTGCTCGGGTCCGCGTACCACCCAGGAGGCCCACAGCGTGTGCTGGGTGTTGCGTATGGCGCGTCCGCAGAAGTGCCGGGCGGGGGTGGCGGTGAAGGTGAGTCCGGCGACGACCGCGGACTCCCGCCAGTCCAGTTCCACCATCTGCCGGGCGGGCACGCCCCACCGCTCCAGATGCGCGCCGACGCCCAGCGGAACGGCGAACGTCGTTCCGGTGCCCACCAGTTGGCGGATCGTGGGCAGGTCCAGGTGGTCGTAGTGGTCGTGCGAGATGACCACGGCGTCCAACCGCCCCAGCTCGGCGAGCGGTACCGGCGCCGGATGCACCCGGCGCGGTCCGACGAAGCCGAACGGGGAACAGCGCTCGCCCCACACGGGGTCGAACAGCACCCGCCGCCCGTCGATCTCGGCGAGCACGCTGGAGTGCCCCATCCAGGTCAGGCGCAGCCCGGACGCGGGCGGGGTAGCCAACTCGGCGACGGTGTACGGATATACGGGAACGGGGGCCGCGGGACGTCTGCGGATCCGATCGGCCTTGCGCAACTGGGACTTGAGCATGCCCCAGCCCGGACCGCCCGGTGGCCGCGAGGGTCCTGCCGGGTTGACGAACACACCGTCCCTGAAGTTCGGGGAGCGGCGGATGCGGGCCATCCGCTCCCCCGTCGGGTCGGCGCCGAAGGACAGCGGACGCCAGCCGGTCATGCGCGCCGCCCCGGCTGCCCGTAGGCGCGCTCCACCCGCAGCCGCATGACCAGCCGCCGGTCGGCGACCATCGCCGCGCGGTACTCGTCCCAGTCGGGGTGCTCGCCGCGCACCGCGCGGTAGAGGTCGATGAGCTCCTCCACCGCCGGGTCGTGCGGGTCGGTGGCGACCTCGGACAGTTCGGCGGTGCCTTCCGCCACGGTCCAGGTCCACCGGTCGGGGCTGGTCACGTGGTAACTGGCGCGTGGGTCGCGGCGTAGATTGCGGGTCTTGGCGCGGTCGTCGGTGATGGAGACCCGGACGATCCGCTCCTCGGGGTCGTAGTGGTGGTTGACGTTGGACAACTGCGGTCGTCCGTCACGCTTGAGGGTGACCAGGACCCCACCGTCCACCTCTGTGAGCAGCCGCAGCAGTGGTGCTTCGCGCTCCAGGGCGTCCGAATCTCTTGCCGTCATGACGACCTCAACGTGTGGCCGGTCTCCGGTGTTCCGCCTCGTCACTCCTGTTGGGTCGCGGCCGTTCGGCACCGCCGGGCGGTTGCGGGCGCGCCCTTGTTCACGCCCGTACCGCGCGGACCGGGCGGCGGGCCTCGCAGGCGTGAGTGGAGGTGACGGGGGCGTGGTCGCGTAGCGGGCCGACCTGAAGGCCGCGGCGCTCGCAGGTGTCCAGCAGCATCGGCAGCGCGCCGAGCGCCGAACGCCAGGCGCCCGGGGCGGAGGTGCAGTCGGAGTCGTGCAGCAGGATCGTGCCGCCGCCGCGCAGGTCGGCGGTGACGGTCTGGTGCACCGAGCGAGGGGTGGCCCGACGGGTCCAGTCCTCGCCCCAGCAGGTCCACAGCACGGGGGTCAGGCCGAGCCGCCGTACCGCCAGATGCGCGGAGGTGGACATCACGCCGTACGGCGGGCGGAACAGCCGCGGCATCTGGCCGGTGATCTCGGCCACCCGGTCCCGGGCGCGCGCGAAGTCCTGATAGGTGGCGCGCGGTCCGCGCAGCAGCAGCGGACGGTGCTGCCAGCCGTGGATGCCGATCTCGTGTCCGGCCGCGGCCATTTCCCTGAGCAGTTCCGGGGCGCGGTTGGCCATCGAGCCGAGTACGAAGAAGGTGGCGCGGATACGGTACTCGTCGAGCACCCGCAGGAAGAACGGGGTGGACAGCGGATCGGGGCCGTCGTCGAAGGTGAGCGCCACGTGGTCGGCCCGGCCCTGGCCGGAAAGCCCCGGCATCAGCCGGTTGCGCAGCGGCCCGAGGGTGGAGATGACGGGAGCGGCGTGGACGGCGGCGAGCGCGGGCAGCGCCACGCATCCGGACTTGAGGACCGTACGGGCCAGGCCGGGCTTCCGGTTGGCGGGCATCGGCACTCCTTCTTACGGGCTTACGTGGTTACGAGTTGGGTCAGCGGCCGAATTCGTGCAGCAGGTGGAAGCCACCGCGCGCCACCGCGGCTTCGGTGGTCTCCGGACCGGCGAGCATCGTGGTGGCCAGTGCGGCGGCGAGCACGATGGCGGTTCTGCGTGCGGCGGGCCGGCGCATGGATGCCGGGTCGGTGACCGCCTCGGGCACTGGATCGGCGGCGGCGGCGAGGATCTCGGCGACCGGTCCGGCCACCGGGTCGTCGTGGAACAGCGCCTGCCCGGCGGCCCGTTGGGCCCTGCCCAACGGGCCTTCGAGCAGTTCGCCGAGCACCGGCTTGAGGTCTTCGCGGGAGCGGATCCACACCGCGAGGCCCGCTTCGTCCAGGGCGGCGGCGTTGGTGCGGCCATGGCCCGGTATGCAGCCGTAGGAGGCGACCGGCAGTCCGCTGGCGAACGCCTCCAGCGAGGTCAGCCCTCCGGCGTTCTGCACCAGGACGTCGGAGGCGTGCATCAGTCCCGGCATGTCCTCGACCCAGCCGAAGGCGTGCTCGATGCCCAGGGCGCGCAGCCGCTCCACGAGCGCCTGGTTGCGGCCGCAGACCACGACGGGCACGGCGGCGCCGCTGTCGCGGATCTCGGTGGCCACCTGCTCGACCGGGCCGACGCCCCAGGATCCGGCGACCAGCAGCGCCAGCGGTGCGCGCGGCGGGAGGCCGAAGCGGGTCCGGGCGGCTTCCTGTTCGGCTGCGGACGCGGGGCCGAAGCGCGGATTGACCACCGGGCCGGTCGCGGTGACCCGCTCGGCGCCCGCCGCCCTGGCCTGATCGGCGGGTATGGGGTGGGCGGCGAGATGCAGGTCCACCCCGTCGGCCACCCACATCGGGTGGACGGAGAAGTCGGTGAGGTAGGTGAGCACGGGCACCGTCAGCCGGCCGGCCAGGCGCAGCGCGCCCAGCACCTGGCTGGCCAGCGGATAGGTGGAGACGACCACGCGGGTGTCCGGCGGCAGCACGCGCAGCGTGCGGTGCTCGGAGCGGCGCAGTACCGCGCGGGTGAGCCGCCCGGTCTCGCCGCCGTGCTCGGTGGCGGCGTAGATGCGCTGGTAGGCCCAGGGGGCGTAGGTCAGCAGTTGGTGGTAGCTGCCGCAGATCAGCGGGCCGAGCCGGGCGGGCAGCAGGTCGAGGAAGTCATGCCGGTCGACGGTGGCACCGGCGGCGGTGAGCCGTCGGGTGAGTTCGTCGGCGGCGCCGTCGTGCCCCGCGCCGACGCTCGCGGAGATGACCACGATCCGCCCCGGGACCGCTTGGCTTTGGGGGTAAGACACGACCGACCTTGCCTCCGTACGTCGGGGAACGCTCCGCACGGACGACCTGGGGCGCCCCGTAGCCGAAAGCCGGGGTGGCGCGGCGCGATGGGGTGCGGGCATGCGGAACTCTACAACGTGTAGTAGTTAACTTCCGACCCACCTGACCCCCGGAAAACCCGCACCCGCGAGCGGGTTACGAACAACCCCCCGGCCCGACACCGAGCTTTTACGAGAAGTAGTAGATTGCGGGGTTGTATCGCGGGAGTGGATGTCATATGCGAGGAGGCCGGTCACGTGGCAGGGGGTAAGGCGCGCTCGGTGAGCGGCAACAACCGAAGGGCCGCCGGGGAGCTGGAAGCCAGTGTGCTGGCCGCACTCTGGGCCGCGGGGGAACCACTGACCGCAGCCCAGGTCAACGAGCAGTTGCCCGGCGACCTCGCGTACACCACCGTGCTCACGATCCTGTCCCGGCTGCACGACAAGGGGATGCTCACCCGGCGCCGCGAGGGGCGCGGCTACGCCTACGCGCCCGTGGAGGACGAGGCCACGCACACCGCGGAGCGGATGCGTTCGCTGCTCGACCGCGGTCCTGACCGGGCCGCGGTGCTCTCCCGATTCGTCTCCGAGCTGTCCGCCCAGGACGAGCTACTGCTCCACCGGCTCCTCGCCGAGCAGGGCCACTCGACTCCGGGTGGCCCCAAACCGCGGGCGTAGCACGGCGGTTGGGCGAGCCGCCCGCTCTCTCACGGCCCGGTTCGCGAGGTGAACGGCCGTGCAGCGGCGGATGAACAACTCTCCCTGGTCGACGGCGCTTTTACCGCTTGTAGTACGTTCTCCCCTGCCCGGGGTCTGTCCGGGTTCTGCTCCCTCCACCGAAGGTCGTCGATGTCCTCCGTCCTGACCTACCCCGAAGCGATCGGCGTCGGCCTGCTGCAAGGCGTCACCGAGCTGTTTCCGGTGTCCAGCCTCGGCCACAGCATCCTGCTGCCCGCGCTGCTCGGCGGGCAGTGGAAGCATGACCTCAATGTGGCGGCCGACGGCTCGCCGTACCTGAACGTGCTGATCGGGCTGCACCTGGCCACCGCGTTGGCGCTCGTCGTCTACTTCCGGCGGGACTGGGCCAAGGTGGTGCGCGGGCTGTTCAGCTCCATCCGCCGGCGGCAGATCCAGACCGTCGAGCAGCGGCTGGCCTGGCTGCTGATCATAGGCACGATTCCGGTGGGCATCGCCGGACTCGCGCTCGACAAGGTCTTCCGCTCCACCCTCGGCAAGCCGGTGCCCACAGCGGTGTTCCTCGCGCTCAACGGGATCGTGCTGTACGTCACCGAGCAGTTGCGGCGCGGTGGCACCGGACGTCGCCGGGCGGGCTCGTCGGTCGCGCCTGGCGAGGAGCATCTGGACCCCGACGACCTGTCGGACCGGCGGATCACCAAGCTCACCTTCGGCCAGGCGGCCTGGATCGGCGCCGCGCAGATCCTCGCGCTGTGCCCCGGGATCAGCCGCTCCGGGTCGACCATCAGCGCCGGGATCTTCCGGGGCATGAGCCACGAGGACTCCGCGCGGTTCGCCTTCCTGCTGGCCACGCCGGTGATCGGCGCGGCGGCGCTGCTGAAGGTGCCCTCGCTGCTCGGCCCGGCCGGTGACGGCATCCGCGGTCAGCTGCTGGCGGGCAGCGTGGCGGCCTTCGTCGCGGGATACGTGGCGGTGCGCTTCCTCACCAAGTACTTCGAGACACGCACGCTCACCCCGTTCGCCGTCTACTGCACGCTGGCCGGCCTGGGCAGCCTCGCCTACTTCACGCTGGCCTGAGTACCGGGCCGCCGGGTCAGCGGCCTATCTCCTTGCGGGTGACCCGCTTCAACCTGGCCCGCTGTGACGGATCGAGCAGCAGGTAACCGCCCACCGGCACGCCGATGATGATCAGCAGCGCCGCCCAGAGCGGCAGCACATACAGCAGCACAAGTCCGACCGCCACGCCCCCGACGGCGTACGTAGCGCGCTTCGACATCGCTTCCTCGCCCTCCGTCCGCGGTACGGGCCGCGCCACCACGGCTCCGCTCTCCGCCCCGTATGGACAACGCCACCGGCGGCGGCGCGGTTCCCGCCCCTCCTTCATACACTCGTTCGGGCGTGTGGGGCGGTCAGTCGAGGGTCGCGGTGAGGGTGATGGTGGTACCGGTGAGGGCCTGGCTGACCGGGCAGTTGTTCTTGGCGTCCTCGGCCGCCGCGGTGAAGGCCGCCGCGTCCACCCCGGAGACCTCGCCGCGCACGGTCAGATGGATCCCGGTGATGCCCTCGCCCGGCTGGAAGGTCGCCTCGGCCTGGGTGTGCAGTGTGGTGGGCGGCGTTCCCGCCTTGGCCAGGATGTTCGACAGCGCCATGGAGTAGCAGCTCGAATGGGCCGCGGCGATCAGCTCCTCGGGACCGGTCCTGCCGTCGGGCTCCTGCGCGCGGGACGCCCAGGTGACCTCCGCCTCCCCGATGCCGGAGGAGTCGAAGGTGACGGTGCCCCTGCCGTCGAGCAGATCGCCTTCCCAGACGGTGTGCGCGATGCGCTTGGTCGCCACGGCGGATACCTCCTGCGGGTGGTGGGCGTACGGCGGTGCCCACGGGATGCGAGTGGTTCGCGATGCGGGTGTTATGGAACTCGTGCGGGTACTACGGGTGAGCGGTACGCGACGCGGAACGGGTCCTCCCGATCATCCGCCACCATGGCCTTCGCACGGTGGTACACCTCGCGGATTCAGGACGGCTCCCCCCTTCCGGACCTATTCGGGCCCCGCCCGGGTCTCCCCCGGGAGATTCACCTGCCGCCCGGACACTTCACGGGAATCACTCGTCTCTGAGAGCCTTCACATCCGTTTCTCATAGTTGTCGTCGATGATCTTCTCCGGAGGGCAGCAACGCCCTCTCCGGCCTTTGGCAGAAGGGTCACCGCATGTTCAGGCAGCAGCGGTTCCGGCGCGGCGGATCAGGCCGTGCCCTCTCCCGCCGCGTGTGCCGCGATGTGGCACTGGTCCTGGGCTGGCTGGTCGTGGTCTCGATCGGAAGCACCGCGAGCGCCGCGGCGCTGTCCGCCTCGGCCACGGCCCTGGGCACCTCGCACTCCGTGCACGACACCAAGGCCATCGCCACGGTCGGCGCCATCTTCCACGGCAACGTCTCGTCCGACGGCGACCACTTCTGCTCGGCCAGCGTCGTCAGGAGCGCGGGCAAGGACCTGATCGTCACCGCCGCGCACTGCGTCAGCAACGGCACCGACGACCTGTACTTCGTCCCCGGCTACCACGACGGCCGGGCCCCCTACGGCGTCTGGAAGCTCGACAAGGCGACGCTGGACCCGCGCTGGACCGACAGCCAGGACGAGGACCTCGACGTCGCCTTCGTCAGTGTCCAGCCGCTCGGCGGCCGACACGTGCAGGACGTGGTGGGCAGCTACACGCTGGGCGTCAACAAGAACCAGACCAGCACCGTGCGGCTCACCGGCTACCCGTCCGACGAGGACGCCCCGATCACCTGCGTGAACCGGGTTTCGGCCTACTCCGCCACCCAGCTGCGCATCGCCTGCACCGCCTACAGCGGCGGCACCAGCGGCAGCCCCTGGATCACCGAGGGCCACACCGTGATGGGCGTCATCGGCGGCTTCCAGCAGGGCGGCAACACCGACGACGTCTCCTACAGCGCGTACTTCGACAACGACATCGCCGCCCTGTACCAACAGGCCGCCGCCACGCAGGTCTGATCCCTTTTGCCTACGAGGCAAAAAATTTGCCTGTCGGGCACGACGGGTGTGCACTGGAGGCATGACCGACAGCGTGTCCGAGGTCGAGACCGGACCTGTGCCGACACCCGAGATCAGCGGACTCGGGGTGCGACTGCGTGAGTGGCGGCGGCGCGGGGGGCTGACGCTGGAAGCGGCGGCCGCCAGGGTCGGGCTCTCGCCCGCGTACCTCTCGCGGCTGGAGACCGAAAGCCGCCAGCCCTCGCTTCCGGTGCTGCTGGGCCTTTCCCGAGTGTACGGGACCACGGTGGCCGAACTGCTGGGCGAGCAGGCGGTGGCGCACGATCCGGTCATCCGCGCCGGACGGCTGGAGCCCGGACGCGCCGGAGGGTGGAGCTACCGCCGCGCCGGCGGGCCGGACCGGGCCATGCAGGCGCTGAAGGTGCACATCCCGCCCGCGGTACAGGACACCGTGGTCCGAGTGCACCCCGGCGAGGAGTGGCTGTACGTGACCTCCGGGCGGCTACGGCTGACGCTCGGCGAGACGGTCCACGTCCTCGACCCCGGGGACTCGGCGCACTTCGACTCGCTCACCCCGCACCGGCTGGCCGCCGCGTCGGCCGAGGGAGTCGACCTGCTCTTCGTCCACACCCTGTTGCAGAGCCCGGTGGGCGGGCTGTGCGTCGATCCCCTCAGCCGCGTCCACTGAACCGTCCGCGAACCGGCCACCCCTTTCAAGGAAGGTGTCTTCGCCATGCCCGAAACCGCCCCCGCCTCGGCGGACAACCGGATCAAGTCGCTCACCCCGAAGTGGCTCAGCCGCGGCCTGGCCATCCGGGTCTTCATCTACCTCATCGGGGCGCACATGTTCGCGGCCTTCCTCTACCTGCTGTTCTGGCTCGGTGCCCACGCCTCCCACTGAGTGCGGCACGATCAGCGGCATGAACCTGTGGAGCATCACCCCGGAACCGGTGGACGGACCGGTCGGCACGGCACTGCTGCGGGAGTACTACACGGACATCGTGCACCGCTACTACCAGACGCACCACGGCCGGGACGCCGCCCCGGCCGAGATCGACCAGGCGCTCGCCGAGGAGCCGAGCGGCCATCTCGCCCCGCCGGGCGGCGAGTTCCTGGTCGCCCGGCGCGACGGCATGGTGGCCGGATGCGCCGGAGTGCATCTGCTCGCGCCGGGCACCGCCGAGTTGACCCGGGTGTTCATACGGCCGCCAGCACGTCGGCACGGTGGCGGAACCCGGTTGATCAGCGCCGCCGAGCGGGCGGCCCGGAGGACCCTGCGCGCCGGGCTGCTACGCCTGGACACCCGGCACGACCTCGTCGAGGCCCGCGCGTTGTACGCGAGGATGGGCTACGCCGAGATCCCCGCGTACAACGACTCGCCCTACGCCGGGCACTGGTTCGAGAAGTCGCTCACTCCCTGACGCCCACGCCGCCGTAGAACGCGATGCGTCGCAGGTCCTCGGCGTTCGGCAGGGCGCCCTCCGGACGCCACAGCGGCACCTGGACGACGCCGGGGTCGAGCAGTTCGAAGCCGTCGAAGAGCGGCAGGAACTCGTCGTAGCCGCGCAGCGTCAACTGCGCCGTCGCCTTCTTGTAGACCTCCCTGGCATCGCCCTCCGCGTCCTGGTGGAAGTCGGTGGTGCCATGGGTGAGGACGAGATGGCTGCCTCGCGGCAGTTCGCCGGTGAGCGTGGCCAGGATTCCGGCCGGGTCCTCCTCGTCCTTGACGAAGTGCAGTACGGCGACGAGCAGTACGGCGACCGGCTGGTCGAAGTCGATCAGTTCCCGGACCACCGGATGCCCGAGGATCGCCTTGGGGTCGCGTACGTCGGCGAGCACGAACCCGGTGCCGCTCGTGTTGGTGAGCCTTGCTCCGGCGTGCGCCGCGACGATGGGGTCGTTGTCGACGTAGGCGACGCGCACGTCCGGCGCGATCTCCCGTGCCACCTCATGGGTGTTGGGCGAGGTGGGGATGCCGGTGCCGATGTCGATGATCTGGCGGACGCCGGCGCGTACTACGGTGCGCACGGCCCGGCGCATGAAAGCGCGGTTGGCACGGGCGCTGGCGGGCGCCTCCGGGGCCATGGCGATGACGCGTTCCGCGGCCTCGCGGTCCACCTCGTAGTTGTCCCGGCCGCCCAGGTAGTAGTCGTACATCCGGGCCGGATGGGGCTTGCTGGTGTCTATCTGTTCGGCGGAGAAGCCTGGCTCGATCACGCCGTCCTCCTGGTGTGGGCTGGCTGGGTCGGTCAGGCGAGCAGGAAGTCGGCTTCGCCGGACTTCGCGCCCTTGATGAAGGTCTCGATCTCGTGCAGCGTGTAGATCAGCGCCGGTCCGTCCGGATCGGTGGACTGGCGGAGCGCGACCCGTCCGTCGCGCAGCTTCATCGCCTCGACACAGCTCCCGCCGTTGCCCCCGCTCCACGGCTTGCGCCAGCCGTCGGTGCCAAGGTCCTTCGCCGGCATACCGTTGTATATGCGTTTCCCGCTTGCACGGTCCCCGTAATGCGTGCGATGCATGTGGTCAGATCTCCTTGCGAATGGCATCGAGGAAGGCCTCGGTGCGCTGTGCTGGCGCGGCTTGCGCGCACAACCGGTCCAGCGCCTCCTGGAAGCCCGACACGTCATCGCGCTGGTCGAAGTAGACAGCCCCTATCAGGCTCTCCGCGCAGACGATGTCGGGCAGTTCGGCGACCTGGAACCGGAAGATGTGGAACGGCCCGTACATCGCGGGATGCGGGCCCGCGGCGAACGGGATGACCTGCAGCCGGACCTGGGGCAGCGCACATGCCTCGATCAGCCGGTCAAGCTGTCCGCGCATGACGCTCCGGCCGCCGATCGGGCGGCGCAGTACCGTTTCATCAAGCACAACCCACAACAGTGGCGGGTCATCCCGGTCGAGCACGGCCTGGCGCTCCAGCCGCAGCGCGAGCAGACGGTCGATCTCCTCGGTGGCGGCCTGCGGCATTCCGGACCGGAACACCGCGTGTGCGTACTGCTCGGTCTGGAGCAGTCCGGGGGCGTAGTGCGGTTCGTACGCGCGGATCAGGCCCGCCTCGCCCTCCAGGCTGACGAAGGCGCTGAACCACTCGGGCAGCACGTCGCGGTAACGGTGCCACCAGCCGGGACGGTTGGCCTCCCGGGCCAGGGCCAGGAAGCCCTCGACCTCGACCGGGTCGGTCACACCGTAGGTGCGCAGCAGCTTCTCGACGTACGGGATCTTCAGGCCGACTTCGGCCTTCTCCATCCTGCGGACGGTGGCGTGTGTGACGTCAAGCGCCGCGGCGGCCTGCTCGTAGCTGAGTGCCGCCTTCTCCCGAAGATCCGCGAGCCGCTTGCCGAGGACCACTCGCAGGACCGTCGGCGCGCCCGAGGCGCGAGCATCCGTCACCGCCCACCCCTTCCAACTCCCCATCAGGGGAAGCAGTGTGTCATGCCGTCAGAGACGCGGAACAGACTGTCGTGATTGATTCTGCAAATTGCAGAACGCATCTTGCCATCTGTTGCACGCTACGCGCATAGTGGCCTGGTGGCTTCCTCCCATGACGCTCTTGGACTGGAGCGCCCGGCCGGCTTCGATGCCCCGCGGCACCTGAGCGCGTCCCGCATGGACGTGTTCCATCTGCCGGCGCTCGGCGCCTGTGTCGCCGAGGCGAGGAGGCGCCTTCGAGCGCTGCTGGCCGAGCGCGGTGTCGATGACGATGTACGGGACGACGCCGGGCTGGTGCTTTCCGAGTTGTTCACCAACGCCATCCGGTACAGCGACAGTGAGCGGATAGCCTGCGCGCTGCGGGTCACTTCCAGCCTGCTTCGGCTCGAAGTCGCCGACCAGGGGCGGGGATTGACGCAGCCTCAGCCGCGTGAGGCGGGGGTCGACGAGGAGAGCGGGCGCGGCCTCCTTCTGGTCAACGCCCTGGCGGCGGCATGGGGCGTGCACCCCTGCGGGGACGGGCAGGGGCGCGTCGTCTGGGCGGTCCTCCGCCGCGACTAGGACTGCGCCCGGTTGCCGTTCGGCGTTCGTCTGGCGGAGCGCGCCGCCACGCGGGCTGGCCCCGCGCCACCCTGTCCCCCGCGGCGGCCCCGCCGAGCGCCCGGCGGCCGACGCGCGGGCGGAGCGGGGAGACGCCCCATCACGCCCCAGCCCGAAGACGACAGAGCTCAACGCCAGGCGACGGCCGACGGCAATCGGATGGATACGACCCCGAACCGCCAGTGCTAGGGCAGTGGCAGCAGCTCAGGCCGCTTCGCGGAGACGCGATCCCCGCTGGACTCCCCCCGCAACCGCCGCCCGATCCACGGGACAAGGTGCTCCCGCGCCCATTGGATGTTCTCCCGCCGGACATCGGCCGCGGTACGGAACACCTCCGGCGGCCACGGCTCCTCGGCGTCGCCGGACACCTGAACCCCCAGCACCTCGGCCGCCCGCAGGGCGACCCTGCGGTGACCCGCGGGAGACAGGTGCAACCGGTCCTCGCTCCAGGCCCGCCTGTCCTGCACCGAGCGCAGCGACCACAGGTCGAGCACCGGGCACCCGTGCCGGTCGGCGATCGCCCGCAGATGCGCGTTGTACGTGGCGATCTTCCCCCGCAGATGCCGCAGCACCGGCACGCCACGGGTGTCGAAACCCGTGGCGACCAGTACCGTCCCACTGGTGCGGACGAGTTCGGCCACCGCCGCCTCGAAGCGCTCGGCGACCACGTCGGGGTCGGTCCCCGGCCGCAGGATGTCGTTGCCGCCCGCGCAGAACGTCACGAGGTCGGCGCCGAGTTCCACGGCCCGCGGGACCTGCTCGGCGACGATCTGGTCGAGCAGCCGCCCCCGCACCGCGAGGTTCGCGTAACGCAGTTCGCGCCCAGGGCCCTGCTCGGCGAGCATGACCGCGAGCCGGTCCGCCCAGCCGATGTACCCACCGTCGGGGCCCGGGTCGCCCACGCCCTCGGTGAAGCTGTCGCCGATCGCCGCGTATGACGCGATGGCAGCCCCCGGCGTGGACAAGGTGTCAGGATTCTTCACTTCAGCCACTCGCGACATCCTCCTCTCGGCCACGTGACCTACGCCACCGTAACCAGGGGTTGACGGGGCGTGATTCATCCCACTCAACTTTTCTGGGTGATGCGGAATAGGGCCGCGTGCCACGGGGCGCGTGGTGAGCCGCGGGCGCGAGAAGAATCGTTGAGCCCCCACATACCACCTGGTACGCCCTGGGTCAGACTGTCGTATGGTCAGCTATGGCAGTCACGGCGGTGATCCGCACCGCCGACCCGTCGCGAAGGAGGCACGGTGACCCAGCAGACGCCGCAGGCCCCGACACAGACGCAGACCGAGCCCGAGCTGACCGGAGTGCGCAACTTTCGGGACGTCGGTGGCGTGGTCACCGGCGACGGACGCCGGGTCCGGTTCGGACGGCTCTACCGCAGCGGTCACCTGGCCCATGCCACCGAGGAGGACGCCGCCTACCTCGCCTCCCTCGGCCTGCACACGATCTTCGACTTCCGCAACGCCTCCGACATCAGGCTGGAGGGACCGGACGTCACCCTGCCCGGAGTGCGGAACGTGAACATGCCGCTGAGCGATCCGGCCGACGGGGCGGAGTTCTGGGGCACCGTGCGGGACGGAAACCTCGACGCACTGCGCGCCGCGCTGGGCGACGGCAAGGGCGCGGCGCGGATGCAGCAGGCGTACCGCTCGCTGATCCTGGAGCGCACCCGGGACCACGCCCGGCTGCTGGACTTCCTGATCGAGGAGCGGTCGGTACCGGCGCTGCTGCACTGCGCGGCGGGCAAGGACCGGGCCGGCACCTCCATCGCGGTGGTGCTGCTGGCGCTCGGCGTCAAGCACTCCGAGATCGAGGCGGACTACATGCTGAGCAACGACGCGCACCGTCGCTACCGCATCCAGCGTGGCCGCAACGCCGCGGGCGTCGCCGCCCCTGAGGTGGTGGAGCTGCTCAATCCGCTGTTCGAGGCCCGTCCCGAGTATCTGGCGACCGCCTTCGAGGCCATCGACGAGCGCTGGGGTTCCACCGACCGCTATCTGTCGGAGGGCCTTGGACTGTCCGACGAGCGCAGGGAGTTGCTGTGCACCCTGCTGCTGGAGGACGACGCCCGTTAGGGTCGGCCGGGTGAGTGAGAATCCGTTCTTCTCCCGGAGCACCCTCCCGTACGAGCTGCCGCCGTTCGCCGAGGTGCGGGTGGCGCACTATGCCCCGGCCCTTGACCGGGGCATGGCCGAGCAACTCGCCGAGATCGCGGCGATCACCGGCGGCGACCAGCCGCCCGGCTTCGAGAACACGGTGGTCGCGCTGGAGCGCAGCGGCGCTCTGCTGCACCGGGTGGAGAGCGTGTTCCACAACCAGGTGGCGGCCGACACCTCACCCGAACTCGACGCGCTCAACGCGGAATACAGCCCGAAGCTCGCGGCGCACCGCGACGCGATCCAGCTGGATTCGGCGCTGTTCGCCCGGATCGACGCGTTGTACGCCGGGCGCGACCAACTCGGCCTCGACCCGGAGTCGCTGCGGCTGCTGGAGCGGTACCACACGGACTTCGTACGGTCCGGGGCCCTGCTCGGCCCGGCCGAGCAGGAGCGACTGCGGGCCTTGAACGCCGAGTTGGCCCGGTTGGGCGCCGTCTTCCAGCAGAACCTGGCAGCGGACACCCGAGCCGCCGCCCTCGTGCTGGACGACCCCGAGGAACTCGCCGGGCTCTCCCCCGACGCCATCGCCGCGGCGGCGGCCAACGGCACGGCCCGCGGCCACGACGGCCGCTACGTGCTGAGCCTCAAACTGTTCTCCAACCAGAGCGAGCTGGCCTGGCTGGACAACCGCGCGGTACGCGAGCGGCTGCTGACCGCCTCGCTCGGCCGGGGCCTGGAGTCCAACCGGCGACTCGTCGCCCGTATCGCCGGGTTGCGCGCCGAGCGCGCCGCGCTGCTCGGGCACCGCAGCCATGCCGCCCACGTGGTCGGCGGCATGACCGCGGGCAGCACCGAGGCTGTGGAGGATCTGCTGGCCCGGCTGATCCCACCGGCCGTCGCCAACGCGCGTGCGGAGGCCGAGGCGCTGCGTGCGGAGCTTGGCGGCGGCGTCCGGCTGGAGCCGTGGGACTGGGCGTACTACGCGGAGCGGGTCCGCAAGAGCCGGTACGGCATCGACGCGGCGGCGCTGCGCCCGTACTTCGAGCTGGAACGGGTGCTGGGCGACGGGGTGTTCTTCGCGGCCGGGCTGGTGTACGGGCTGCGCTTCGGCGAGCGGCACGATCTTGTGGGCTACCACCCGGACGTCCGGGTCTTCGAGGTGTTCGACGCGGACCGGCCGCTCGGTCTCTACCTGCTGGACGTCCACGCCCGGGCCGGCAAGCGCGGCGGTGCCTGGATGGCCCAACTCGTCGACCAGTGCGACCTGCTGGGCCAGCGGCCGGTGGTGGTGAACAACCTCAACGTGGCCAAGCCGCCGGCGGGCGAGCCGACGCTGCTCACCTTCGACGAGGTCCGCACGCTGTTCCATGAGTTCGGGCACGCGCTGCACGGGCTGCTGTCCGAGGTGCGCTATCCGGCGTTCTCCGGCACCAAGGTGCCGCGCGATGTGGTCGAGTACCCCTCGCAGGTCAACGAGATGTGGATGGTGTGGCCACAGGTACTGGCCAACTACGCGCGCCACCACCGGACCGGTGAGCCGCTGCCGGTGGACCGGTTGGACCGGTTGGCCGCGGCGGGTCGGTTCGGCGAGGGTTTCCGCACGGTGGAGTACCTGGCCGCGGCGGTGCTCGACTGGAAGTGGCACACCCTGGGCGCCCAGGACGACCCTGGGGACACCGAGGCCTTCGAGGCCGCGGCGCTGGAGGGCGCCGGGATCGCGGTGCCGGAGATTCCGCCGCGTTACCGCAGTACGTACTTCGCGCATGTCTTCGCCCACGACGTCAACGAGTACAGCGCGGGCTACTACTCGTACATCTGGAGCGAGGTGCTGGACGCCGACACCGTCGAGTGGTTCCGGGAGAACGGCAGGACGGTGCGGGAGAGCGGTGAGCTGTTCCGGCGCGGGCTGCTGGCGAAGGGCGGCGGTGCCGACATGATGGAGTCGTTCCGGGCGGTGTGCGGCCGGGAACCGCGGATCGAGCCGCTGCTGGCCCGCCGCGGGCTCACTCGCGGCGGTTGTTGACCAGAGCCGTCCCGCCGAGGTGGTCGCATGACCGCCGGTCCGCCTTCTCGTGGTGCCCGGCAGTCGCGGCGGATGGTTCCTCTCGCCGCGACGGCCAGCGCGTCACTCGAGTGTCAGCCCGCCATAGCCTGCTTGATGAGGGTGCGGCCGAAGTCCCACATCAGGCCGCTGCCCTTGTGTGCGTCGTCCATGACGTCGGTGAAGGCGTCGACGAAGCGGTCGACCTCCTTCTCGCCGATGGTCAACGGCGGGATCAGCTTGATGACCTCCAGGTGGTCGCCGGAGACCTGGGTGAGGATCCGGTGCCGCTGTAGCAGCGGCACCACGACCATCTGCGCGAACAGGCCCTTGCGGGCCGCCTGGAGCATCGTCCAACCGCCGCGCAGCTTCAGCGACTTGGGACGGCCGAACTCGATGCCGATCATCAGGCCCCGGCCGCGCACCTCGTGCAGCAGCTCGTATCGGTCGACCAGTGCGGCCAGCCGGGAGCGCAGCAACTCGCCGGTGGTGCGGGCGTTCTCCACCACCTTCTCGTCGTCCATCACCGCCAGGGTGGCCAGTCCGGCCGCCATCGCCTGGGCGTTGGAGCCGAAGCTGGCCGAGTGGACCAGCACCCGGTCCATGGACGAGTAGACCTTCTTGAAGATCCACTCCTTGCCGAGGGTGGCCCCGACCGGCACGTAGCCGCCGGACAGCGCCTTCGCCACGCACACCAGGTCCGGTTCGACACCCTCCTCGTGCTGGTAGGCGAAGAAGTCACCGGTGCGGCCGATGCCGGTCTGCACCTCGTCGGCGATCAGCAGCGCCCTGTGCCGGTGCAGCAACTCCTGTGCGGCACGCAGGAATCCGGGCGGTGTCTCGTGGACGCCCTTGCCCTGGATCGGCTCGACCACGAACGCCGCGACGTCGCCGCGCCGCAACTCCCGTTCCAGCGCGGCCAGATCGCCCATCTCGATCGCGGTGTCGGGCAGCAGGGGGGCGAAGCCGTCCCGGAACCCGCCCTCTCCGTTGACCGACAGGGATCCGGTGGTCAGGCCGTGGAAGGCGTGCGTGCAGTACAGCACGCGCGGCCTGCCGGTGGCGTAACGGGCGAACTTCAGTGCCGTCTCGACGGCTTCGGTACCGCTGTTGCCGAAGAACACCCGGTCCAGATGGGGCGCGTAGGACAGTAGTTTCTCGGCGAGCAGGCCGGGCAGCGGCGGGCAGTCGAACCGGGTGAGGTCGGCGAGCCCGGCGTCCAGCACGTCGTGCAGTGCCTTGCGGACCACGGGATGGTGCCGCCCCAGGCCCATCACCCCGAATCCCGCGAGCATGTCGAGGTAGTCCTGGCCGTTCGCGTCCCAGAAGTACGCGCCCTCGGCCCGCTCGTACACCTTGTCGAAGCCGATGGTGTGCAGCATGCGGGGCAGTTGGTGGTTCAGATGCCTGGCGTGCAGCTCGTAGCGTTCCGCGCCCCGCTCGGCCAACAGCCTGCCCAGGTCAAAGCCCTTGTGCTCGGCGGCGTCAGGCTCGGCCATCGGCTTCCTCCTTCTCGATCACACCTTGTCCGGCGGCCCGGGCGTCGATCCGGGCCAGGGCCGCGCCTATGCGTCCGGCGATCTCGGCCGGAGTGAGGCCCAGGTCGGCCAGTACCTCGCTGCGTTTGGCGTGCGCCAGGAACTGCGCCGGGATCCCGAAGTCCCTTACCGGGACGTCCACATCGGCGTCCCGCAGTGCCTGGGCGACCGCCGAACCGACACCCCCGACGCGCCCGTTGTCCTCCACCACCGCGACCAGTCGGTGGTCGGCGGCGAGCGGCGGCAGTGCGGGGTCCACGGGTTTGACCCAGCGCGGGTCGACCACGGTGACGCCGATGCCCCGGTCCCGTAGCAGCGCGGCGGCGGACAGGCAGGTGTCGGCCAGTGCGCCGACCGAGACCAGCAGCACATCGGAGCGGTCGCCGCGGTGCAGTACGTCCATGCCGCCGATCCGGTCGATGGCGGGCATGGGCTCGCCGACCGACGCCTTGGGGAAGCGGATGACGGTGGGAGCGTCGTCGACGTCCACCGCCTCCCACAACTGGGCGCGCAGTTGGTCGGCGTCGCGCGGGGCGGCGATCCGCAGGCCCGGTACCACCTGGAGGATCGACATGTCCCACATGCCGTTGTGCGAGGCACCGTCCGGGCCGGTCACACCGGCGCGGTCCAGTACGAAGGTGACCCCGCACCTGTGCAGCGCGACGTCCATCAGCACCTGGTCGAAGGCCCGGTTGAGGAAGGTGGAATAGACGGCGACGACCGGATGCAGGCCTCCGGTGGCCAGGCCCGCGGCCGAGGTCGCCGCGTGCTGCTCGGCGATGCCCACGTCGTAGACCCGGCCGGGGAACCGCGCGGCGAACTCCGCCAGGCCGACCGGCTGGAGCATGGCGGCGGTGATGGCGACGACGTCCTCACGCTCCCGGCCGAGTTCGACCATCGTCGAGCCGAACACCGAGGTCCACGACTGCCCGGCGGACGGGGTCAGCGGTGCGCAGGTCAGCGGGTCCATGGCGGCGACGGAGTGGAAGCGGTCGGCCTCGTCCCGCTCGGCGGCGGCGTAGCCGCGGCCCTTCTCCGTCAGGCAGTGGACCAGTACCGGGCCGCGGAAGCGTTTGGCCCGGCGCAGCGCCGACTCCACGGCCGCGATGTCATGGCCGTCGATGGGGCCGAGGTACTTCAGCCCCAGGTCCTCGAACATGCCCTGCGGGGCGAAGGCGTCCTTGAAGCCCTTCTTCGCGCCGTGCAGCGACTCGTACAGCGGACGGCCGATCACCGGGGTGGCCTGGAGGAGTTGCTTGCCCAGGTCGAGTGCCCACTCGTACTCGTTGGTGGTGCGCAGGGTGGCGAGGTGGTTGGCGAGTCCGCCGATGGTGGGGGCGTAGGAGCGTTCGTTGTCGTTGACGACGATGATCAGGGGGCGGTCCCTGGCGGCGGCGATGTTGTTGAGCGCCTCCCAGGCCATGCCGCCCGTGAGCGCTCCGTCGCCGATGACGGCCACCACGTGGTCACTGCAGTGCCGCACCTCGTGGGCCTTGGCCAGGCCGTCGGCCCAGCCGAGCACGGTGGAGGCGTGCGAGTTCTCGATGACGTCGTGCTCGGACTCGGCGCGCGACGGGTAGCCGGACAGGCCGCCCTTGCCACGTAGCTTGGAGAAGTCCTGACGGCCCGTCAGGATCTTGTGGACGTAGGACTGGTGCCCGGTGTCCCACAGGATGCGGTCGGCGGGCGAGCTGAAGACTCGGTGCAGCGCGATGGTCAGTTCCACCACGCCGAGGTTCGGCCCGAGGTGGCCCCCGGTCCTGGCCACCGCCTGCACCAGGAACTGCCTGATCTCCCGGGCGAGTTCATCCAACTGGTCGGCCTCAAGAGCCTTGAGGTCACGTGGCCCTCGGATGCTCTCCAACAGCGTCACGATGGGGGCCTCCTTCCCTGGTTCTCCCCTGACCGGGCTGGTGTGCGGACGTAAGAGGGTCACGCGACGGTGACGGCGGGTTCGCCGGAGGGCACGCCCTCGGCCTCCATCAGCGCGGCGAGCTTCATCGCCTCCTCGATCAGGGTCTCCACGATCTTCGACTCCGGAACCGTCTTGATCACCTCACCCTTC